>JAEUIL010000187.1 GCA_016794255.1 Planctomycetaceae bacterium
AGATGTTCCGCATCCTGATGGGCGACAAAGTCGAGCCCCGCCGCGAGTTCATTGAGAAACACGCGCTCGAGGTGAAGAATTTGGATGTGTGATTAAGCCTACGGTCCCATTGTCTCCTCAATTCCCGCGAGCAACCGCTATGTCCACCAGTTCCCTGCTCGATCGTTACGCCGCGGGCCCGGCGCTCGTGCGTCAAGCCGTGACCGGTCTCACGCGCGAACAGTTGCTCGCCCGACCGATTCCGGGCAAGTGGAGCACGTTAGAAGTGGTCGCGCATCTGGCGGACTTCGAGATCGTCGGCTGCGATCGGCTCGCGGCAGTGATTGCCGAAGATGAACCGATGTTGCCCGGGCGTGATGAGCAGCGCTATGCCGCTCGGCTCGGCTATGCTGCTCGCGACTTGGAAGAACAGTTGCGGCTCATCGAAGCGTGTCGAGCCAACCTGCTGCGAGTCATGCGTTCGCTCACCGCCGCCGATTGGCAGCGGCGTGGCATTCACACCGAAGCCGGGCCCCTGACGTTGGAGCAGTTGCTCGAACGCGTCGTCCGGCATGTCGAGCATCACGTGCCGTTTATTGCCGAGAAACGCCGAGCGCTGCAAATTCCAGCGTAGAGCAATCGGACGTTACGCGTGACTCGTGACGAATCACCTGGCCCAATGGGCCGCGGATCTCACGACCGGGTCCATGTCTCCCACCAAGCCGGCAGATGCACGGCCAGTTTCCACGTGGGTCGACGCCATACTTGATAGGTCGCCCGAAGCGATTTGCTCACCGCCCATTCGCGACTTGCGTCGTCGAGCGGACCCAGGTCGACCGAGGTGTCTGCCCGCTCGAACGAGTCGCCGAGCAATCGCGCGATCAACACGCCGGTCAAATCGAGCTCGGCGAAGTCCCGCGACACACCGCGGCCGACGATCGTGACGCGACCATCGTGCAGTGTGCCATACGCCACCGCCACGGGCCGATCGTTGAGCAAGAGTAACGACAGATCGAGCTCGCCCGCGTTCACCGCCGCTTGATGCACCGCTCGGGCTGCGGATGTTTGCGGTAGCCAACCCTGCGCGTTGAACTCGGCACAAGCGTCGAGCCACTCGTGGTGCGGTTCGTCATCGCCGGCCTGTTTGCCCAACGGGCGATAGCGCAGAAACGACAGCTTGCCGCGCTCGGCCAATTTGTGCTCGGCCCAACGCACCGCATTGCGTGTCTCATGCGCCCGCGAGTACCAGAAGTCGAGCCACTCGCCGTCGGTCGCCACCTCGCCATGCGTGTGCCACTCGATTTGCGGTTCGTAGCCGACTTGTCGCAAGGTGTTCAACGCGCGACCGCCGTCGTGACCCGGCACGTCGATCGCGGGTAGCTCGAGTTGATCCCAATCGTGGAAGTCTTGTTTCAGCCACCGCCATGCGGCGAGCATCACCACGGTCGGTTGCGTCCCCACGCAGCGCCACGGCAGTGGCTCGGGCCACGGCCCACCGCGCAGTACGCGGCGTTGCGACTCCGTGGCGAGCCACAACGGCACAAAGCCCAACGGCCGGTCGCCGTTCAAGACCGCCAGCACTAACGGCTCGCCGTTCGCCGGCGCATCGCAGAGCGACCACCACGCAGCGAGCGATTGCCAACAGCCCAGCCCGGGCGTATCACCGGCCAGCGCCTGCCAATGCAAGTGATACTCGGCCAAATGATCGCGATCACGAAGCGGTACAACGCGGAGCATGGCGAGTGACTTTCGAGACGGCCCGAGGTGCGAAACCACGTCGGACCACTCGATTGCAACTGAGGTGCCAAGCCGGCCGCCGCCCGCAAGATCGCCCAATTCCGCGAGAAAGCCGGGGTCGCCGCGTGTCGTGCATCAACCGCCCGCGCCGCGGTTGTGGCGAAAAGGCAACATCGCGCTCCCGGCCGATGCGTTCGGCATCGCGACGCTTATCCCGCGTGACTACGCCATCAACTCGCGAATCGGTTCCGCACCGAGCGCCACCGGCACCGGCCGACCGACTCGGTCGGGCACACGCGTCTCGGGATCGATGCCGAGCAACTCGTAGATCGTGGCGCACAGTTCGGTCGTGCTCACCGGACGATCTTTCACGTACGCGGCGGTGTCGTCCGAGGCACCAACCACGGCCCCGCCCTGAATGCCCGCACCGGCCAGCATGCTGCCGTAACAATAGGTCCAGTGATCGCGGCCACCGGCGGCGTTGACCTTCGGCGTGCGTCCCATCTCGCTCGTGACCACGACCAGCGTCTCATCGAGCAAGCCGCGTGCTTCGAGATCGCCGAGCAGCGCCGAATACACCTGATCGAACACCGGCAGCTTGTTCTCTTTGAGAATGCTGAAGTTGTTACGATGCGTGTCCCAGGCGTCATAGTCGAGCAGCCCGGGGGCCGAGGAATACAGATCGAACGTGACGTTCACAAACCGCGAGCCCCGCTCGATCAACCGTCGGGCCACGAGCGCGCTGTTGCCAAAGAGCGTGTTACCGTAACGCTCGACGAGCGCCGGCGACTCTTGGCTCAGATCGAAGGCGGCGGCCAATTTCGACGCACCCAACACGCTAAACGCCTGCTGCTGGGTGCTGTGGTAACTGCCGACGTCGCCGGTTTGATCGACGCGGCGGAACTCGTCGTCGATCTGCTGCAACAAACCCTTGCGGCGGTCAAAGCGATCGATCGTGATCTCGGGCGGCAGGATGCTGTGCGGCAGAATGGGTGCCCCGCGCACCGTGCCGGGCTTGCCCGCGACCGGTTTCACGTCGGAGTCGACCGTCGGGTTGCACTCGGTAGTAAATGCGTCGTAGCGTTTGCCCAAGAAGCCGCCGTAGGGGCCCGCGCGGCGGAACGCTTGTCCCCAGCCGAGCCAGTTGGGCATGTACACGTAGCGCGGCAGATCGTCGGGCCGCGTCGGACCGGCGAGATAATCGCACACCGAGCCCATGCTGGGTTGATCGGTATCGCGCGGGTGTTGGTCGGGCGGAGTCCCTTCGTAGCCCGTGTAGCTGGGCAAGCAATTGTGACAGCCGGCCTTGTGGTTCAGCGAGCGAATGAGCGCCGTGCGGTGCATCCATTGGGCCGAGCGGGGCAGATGTTCGCAGAACTGCACGCCGGGCACATTGGTGCTGATCGGCGTGAACTCGCTCTTCACTCCGACCGGCGCGTTGAGTTTGAGATCGTACATATCCTGCGTCGCGGCCCCGCCGAGCAGATAGAGCACGATCACGTTCTTGGCCTTAGGTCGATGACCCGGCCGCGTCGATTCCGCCGCGAGCAGCGTCGGCAGATCGAACGCACCGCCGAGAGCCGTGAGCGCCCCTGCCGCGAGAGTTTCGCGTCGGGTGACGCCATCGCAGCAGCGTCGCGGAGTCCCGAGCATTCGCAAGATTGGCATCGCTACGCTCCAGCGGGCTTAAGTTTCGTGCAAGAGCTCGTTAAGGCTCGATTGAAATACATCGTCTTGACGTGGTTAAATGAGGCAACTGCTGAAAGTGATGGGGGAGAACAGTGCGTTATCTAGAAGAATCAGTCGCTATTGAACCAGATGTAGATGAATCATGCAATTCGCGTGTTAGGCATGGTGCCTGTACCCGAGATTACCCACGACCCCTCTTTTCCGTCTACCGTACGGCACATAAGTCTTACACTTGAGAGACGTGTCAAAGAATGGACCCGTGGTATTGGCATGAACCTGGGCCCATTATGTTGTGTCTTGAGGAACGCTACTTCCAGACTCGGAGAACAGAAATGGGCACGTTTGCCGAAAATAAGAGTTTTTCAGTGTATTGGTACAACAAGGCGTGCGACTTACAGGGAGCCGCGGCCGCAGTTGATTACGCAATGAGTCATGATGACGGATTTCCCCGCGATGACTATGGGCTGTCGTCGGGTTTTTCCATGGCTGTTGCATGCCCGCTTGTTTACCGAATGCTTTGGGGCATGGCTCTCGAAGCATTATTCAAAGCAGTAATCCTCGAAAAGGGTATGGAGATTC
>JAEUIL010000197.1 GCA_016794255.1 Planctomycetaceae bacterium
GTGATCATAGAATCCTCCGCAAGCAATAGTTCCGCGTCAGCCGGTGGTTCGCATCCCCGCGGCCACGCCCTGAACGGTGAGTCGTAACAATTCTCGCAGTCGGTCGGGTTCGCCGGACTCCATGGATGCGGCACGGCGCCGGCGCAACAGTTCGATTTGAATGAGATTCAACGGATCGATGGACGGATTGCGCAGCTCGATCGAGCGTTGCAGCCAGGGCGTCGACGACAACAGATGCGCGCCACCGACAATATCGAGAATCGCTTGTCGCGAACGATCGCACTCGGCGGCGATCAGCATCCAGATGCGATGCCGCAACTCTTCGCTTTCGGTCAACTCAGAGTAACGTTGCCCGACGTAAGTATCGGCCTTGGCCAAGGCGAGTGCGGCGTTGTCGATCGTGGCCTGAAAGAAAGGCCATTGGCGGTACATCTCGCAGACCAACTGCCAGCCATGCCGGTCGCGATATTTGACCTCGGTCAACGCCGCGCCCAATCCGTACCAAGCGGGCAGCAGGCAACGGTTCTGCGTCCAGGCAAACACCCAAGGAATGGCCCGCAGGTCGGCAAGGGTCCGCTGCCCCGTCCGCCGTGACGGTCGCGACGCAATCGGCAGATTTTCGATCTCTTCGATCGGCGTCGTCTCGGCGAAGAACTCAATGAATCCCGGCTGATCGACAAGTTCGCGATAGGTTTGCAATGAGCGCTCGGAGAGCGACTGCATCATGGCGATCCAATCGCTCTTGATCGGCGGTGCGGGAACATTGCTCGCCACGAGCGTAGCCCACGTCACTTGCTCCAGGTGGCGATAAGCAACCTGCGGGTCATCGTAGCGCTCGGCCAGCACCTCGCCCTGTTCGGTGAGACGCAATGAACCGCCGAGCGCGTCGGGCGGCAGCGATAGAATGCCACGCGCCGCGGGACCGCCACCTCGGCCCAGCGAACCGCCACGACCATGAAAGAACGTCAGCCGAATGCCGCGAGCCTTGGCAACTTGATGCAGCGCGTCTTGCGCATGGAACAATCCCCAACACGCCGCGAGATATCCGCCGTCTTTGGTGCTGTCGGAGTAGCCGACCATGACGACCTGCCGACCAGCTTGTCGGCGCACGTACTCGCCATACAACGGGCTATCCAGGATCGCGGCCAGGGTCTCGGGCGCAGCTTGCAGATCGCCAATCTTTTCAAACAGCGGAATGATCCGCAGATCAACCGCCGCACCGGCATCTTTGGGAGACGCACGGCGGGCACGTTCCCAAAGCCACAACACCGTGAGCACATCGCTCGGATAACGGGTCATACTGATCACATGACCGCCGAGCGCTTCGGAACCGAGCTTCGCGGCGCAAGCGTGCAAGGTTTCAAACAACCGCAAAGTGTCTTGAGCGAGCGGACTGAGTTCGTCGCGGTTGATGGTCTGATTCGATTCCCAAGCGCTCGTCAGGATTTTGACTCGTTCCGGTTCCGACAGGTTTTTGAAGTCGGGCGTCAACTGCCACTGCTTAAAGATCTCGGTCAACACTTCGCGGTAACGGCGCGCGTCTTGGCGGACATCGAGCCGCGTCAGATGCAAGCCAAACACGGCCGTCAGATCGAGCCAGCGTTGCATCTCGGTCTCCGAGATGACCGCAGCCAGCGTGCCACGTAAACTGTCGACGAGCCGAGCGACGTCGCTCTGCAATTCCCCGCCCGATCGATAGGCGCCCGGCGGCATGGGAGCATCGAGCTTGATGATTTGCGACTGCTGCAAACGCCAATCGATCAATTTGATCCAACGCCGCTGCACTTCGCGCGGGGTGACTCGGGCGATCGACGCAGCAAACGCGGGCCAACGCTCACACGCTGCGGCAACTTCTGCCACCAGACCATGCTCGTCGCCCGTACTGCCCGCTCCGACGGTGATAAAGTCGTAGGCCGTCTGCGCCGCCGCACGATGCAATTTGATCGCCGTGTCCCGCAGCCAAAGCAAAGTACGTTCGGTGACGTCATATGTCACATCCGGGTGCCCATCGCGATCGCCCCCGATCCACGAGCCAAAGCGCAAGAACCGCTCGATCTGGAACGTGTGATCCGGGTAACACTTGTGCAACGCCTTCCGCAGAGCGTTATAAATTGCGGGCAACACCTCCCACAGTCGCGGCATGATCGACAAACCGCGCTCGACTTCTTCGAGCACCGTGGGGCGCGTCGGGCGGAGAAACTCGGTCTGCCACAGCACGGTCAGATCGGCATGCAGCCGGGCCAGGCAACGCTCGCTCTCGCGGGGCAACAAATCCGGGCGGTCGAGTTCTTGCAGCGCCTGCCGCATCCGTCGCAACTTGCTGCGTACCGAACGACGCTTGGCTTCGCTCGGATGAGCCGTGAAGACGAGTTCGATATCGAGCAAATCAAGTGCCTGCTGAACTTGCTCGGCCGAGAGCCCGGCTTGATGCAAGGCGTCAATCGCAGCGCCGATCGACTCGCCGAGCGGCTCGGGGTGTAGTTCTTGTTCGCGCTTGCGCAAGACTCGGACGCGCTGCTTGTCCTCGGCCAGATTGCTCAGGTCAAAGAAGATGCTCAAGGCGCGAGACACGATCCGGGCGTCATTCTCGCTCAGGCCGGCGATGCAACTGGCCAACTCGGCTTCGGCACCCGGCACATTGCCACGACGATCACGGGCAAGCTTGCGGATCTTTTGCACCAATTCCAAGTTCTCGGCGCCGGCTTGTTCGACGATCACCTCGCCGAGCATGTCTCCGAGCAGGCGCACGTCGCGTCGCAGTTGTTCGTTTCCGGTCATGAATCGTTCCAGGCGTCGGGCTATTGGCGTAGCGATGAATGTCCAATCTAGCCATGCTATTCAAGAAGCGTGCCACGTCGAGAGTGTGAAGGTCTGAACGCGCGATTCGGCGATATTTCCGATCCTTCGCGGGTTGAGCCCCGGCGGAAACGACAACGGCGTGGGGTGAAACGGCTTGATTCACTGGCAACGGGTGCTTGAATTGGCAGCACTCCCGCAATCGGGCAGCTTCGCGAGCACCGCAAAACCATCGCTTAATCGAACGTTATTGCTGCCAACCACCTCGTGGCACGTAGGTTGCATCATCGGACCAGTTGATCGGGGAACTCTCCACGAGATTCAGCCTCCATTCGCCTGAGGATCGCACGCATGTCTGTCGCCGAACCCGACGGTATTCTCCTGTCGCTCGATGAAATTGGCCAACTCGTTTCGCACCGCGGTCACCCGGCCGAGACACTCAACCAGTTGGTGAACTTGATCCAACGGCAGTTCGCGTCCGACGTCTGTTCGGTCTATCTGCTCGAATCGAATCGCAGTCACTTGATGTTGGCCGCCACGGTGGGGTTGCGAGCCGAGTGTGTCGGCCGAGTGCGGATGGGTCTAAAGGAAGGGCTCGCCGGTCTCGTCGCCGAGCAAATGCGACCGGTGATGACCGACGACGCCGATAAACACCCGCGGTACAAGTATTTCCCTGAAACTGGCGAAGAGGATTTTCGCTCGTTTCTCGGCGTGCCACTCGTCGAGCGTGGCATTCTGCAAGGCGTTTTGGTGCTGCAGACCACCGAGGCGCGACGGTTCTCGCCGAGCGAATTGGAAACCTTGGTCGACACCGCCGCGCATGTCGCGCCGCTCGTATCGGAACTGCGCACCAAGGACCAAGTCAGCACTCCGGTGTACGATCGGCTGCGGTCGCTCTCGCGCAATCTGTGGTGGTGCTGGGATCACGAGACGAATGAGGTTTTTCGTGAGCTTGCGCCGGTCCGCTGGCGCGAACTGGAACACAACGCGGTCGCGCTGTTGAACGAGACGCCGCTGAGCGATATCGAGCAACGTGTCAAGGAACTCGTGCTGCACAGTCGCATCAACTATGCGTATCGCCGGCTGCGCGAATATCGCGAGAGCAAAACCACTTGGGGTGCTCGCCACGCCGGTGTGCTGTGGGCTCGTCCCGTGGCGTATTTTTCCGCCGAGTTTGGCATTCACGAATCGATGCCAATTTACTCGGGCGGTTTGGGCGTGTTGGCCGGCGACCACGTGAAGAGTGCCTCGGACCTCGGGATTCCGCTCGTGGGCGTGGGGCTGTTCTACAGCCAAGGCTACTTCCATCAACGGGTCGACCGCGATGGCCAGCAACACGAGCAATACATCGCCAATCAGCCGGCCCAATTGCCGCTGGAACTGGTACTCGACGAGCGCGGCAAGCCGATGTCGGTATCGATCGACACCCGTAGCGGAGTCATTCACGCCCGGCTATGGAAGCTGAAGGTCGGACGCAATCTGCTCGTGCTGCTCGATTCCGACGTCGAAGGCAATCGGCCCGAGGATCGTGAACTGACGGCCCGGTTGTACGGTGGCGATCATCGCGTGCGGATTCGCCAGGAACTGCTGCTCGGTGTCGGCGGCGTGAAGGCCTTGAACGCATTGAAGATTTCTCCGGGCGTGCTGCATTTGAATGAAGGACACAGCGCGTTCGCCACGCTCGAAGTGATTCATCATCACATGTCGTGCGAGGGCATTTCCTTCGAGCAAGCGTTGCGTCGCGTGGCACCGCGCGTCGTGTTCACGACACACACTCCGGTACCCGCGGGGCATGATCGTTTCTCGGGCGAGTTGATCGAAGAGCATCTCGGCCCGCTGCGCGATCGGCTTGAGATTTCCTATGACCGGCTCATGGCCCTGGGGCGTGTCGATCCCTATAACCCGGGCGAAGATTTCTGCATGACCGTGCTCGCGCTCAAGTTGTCGCGTTGTGCGAATGCGGTCTCATCGCTGCATGGCCAAGTCTCGCGCGAAATGTGGACCAGCCTGTTCCCGGGTCGCACCGAGGACGAGGTTCCCATCGGGCACATCACCAACGGCGTCCACGTGTTGTCGTGGCTCGCGCCGCAAATGCATGAGCTGTACGACCGTCATCTGGGGACCGAATGGGTGCGTCACGGCGGGGAACCGCAAGTCTGGGAGGCGATCGAATCGGTCGACGTGGGCGAGTTAGGGGAAACGCATCAGTCGCTCAAGTCGCGATTGATCGACTTCGTGCGTCGGCGTTCGGTCCGCGAGGCCGAACGCCGCGGCGATCCGACGGAATACGTAGACCGGTTGCAACGTGGCCTGAGTCTCGACACGCTGACGATCGGCTTTGCCCGCCGGTTTGCGACCTACAAACGGGCCGACCTGATCTTCCGTGACATCGAGCGCTTGGTCGAGGTCATGAATGACGCCAAGCGGCCGATTCAATTCGTATTCGCCGGCAAGGCACATCCCCATGATGTCCCCGGCAAGCAGATTCTCAAGCGGATTGCTCAACTGGCACGCGACCCACGCTTTGCTGGCAAGCTGGTGTTCATCGAGGACTACGACATCAACACCTGCCGCCACTTGGTGCAGGGAGTCGACGTATGGCTCAACAATCCGCGACGTCCGCTCGAGGCGTCGGGGACCAGCGGTCAAAAGATCGTGCTCAACGGCGGGCTCAACCTGTCGATTCTCGATGGCTGGTGGGCCGAGGCGTATGAGGGGAACAATGGCTTTGCCATCGGCAATGGCGAGACGCATTCGTCGGTCGATATCCACGATGAACGCGATGCCCGCTCGTTGTTCGAGGTGCTACGCGATGAAGTCGTACCACTGTACTACGAGCGCGATCGGGACGGCTTGCCGCACGGTTGGATTCAACGGATGAAAAACGCGATCCGCACGCTCGGCTGGCGGTTCCACTCGGATCGCATGGTGATGGACTACGTCACAAAGTGCTACATTCCCGCGGCCGGCGGCACATCGAGCGACATGTCTCAAGTCCGGTGATCGACTGCTCAGACCAAACGTCGCCCGGGCGGCAATTTGCTCGTCGAGAAATGCAATTGGCACGCTGGGGTGCTTCGTTGAGCTGCAATGATTTGGGAAAAGTTCGCAAACTGGCCCGATTTATGAGCGGGCCCGAGACGTAACCTGCTATAGTTCGAGCAGTCGGTTTGTCGACGCGATCTGTGGCGTTGGTTCTTCTCGAATCTGTCTGCTGCCTCTCATTTCGACTCTGCCACTTGGCGGGCCACCACATTGGCCCCTTTCTATGGCGGTCCAGAAAGTTTCACCGGACCGCTCGCGTAATGCCTTGGAGTCGAATCATGGGTAAGAAGTTGTATGTCGGGAATTTGAGCTACAGTGTCACCAATGCGAGCTTGGAAGACCTGTTTGCTCCGTTTGGGCGAGTTGCCAGCGCTCAGGTCATTCAGGACCGTGACACGGGCCGCAGCAAAGGTTTCGGATTCGTGGAAATGGCCGACGAGAACAGCGCCCAGCAGGCGATCTCGGGCCTACACGACAAGGAACACGATGGCCGCAATTTGACGGTCAACGAAGCCAAGCCGCGTGAAGATCGTGGCGGCGGCGGTGGCGGTGGTTACGGCGGCGGCAGCCGTGGCGGCAGTCGCAGCGGTGGCGGTGGCTACGGCGGTGGTCGTCGCTAAACGATAACCGAGCCATCCACACACGCGGATTCGCTCGGCTAGCGAGTTGATTTCGCCACGGTCGAGAGATGCTTTTCCCAGGCGTCTCTCGACCGTTGGTTTATGATTACGTCGTCTCCATGCCCCTCCGCGAGTTTTCGATTCGTG
>JAEUIL010000209.1 GCA_016794255.1 Planctomycetaceae bacterium
AGGGGCACTCAAGCTCAAGGAGATCAGCTACATCCACGCCGAAGGGTACCCGGCCGCGGAGATGAAGCACGGCCCGATCGCGCTGGTCGACGCCCACACGCCGAGCGTGTTCATCGTGCCGCACGGCAGCGTGTTCGATAAGGTGCTATCGAACATGGAAGAGATCAAAGCCCGCGGCGGACCAGTGATCGCGCTCACCTGCGAGCGTGGTTCGCGCGTTTATGACATCGCTGACGACGTGATCCGCATCCCGCAAGTCGAAGACTTCTTGCAGCCGATCGTGGCTTCGATTCCGCTGCAACTGCTCGCGTATCACATCGCCATTCTCCGCGGCTGCGACGTCGACAAGCCCCGCAATCTGGCCAAGAGCGTGACGGTCGAATAGTATCCGTCGCGATTGATTCTCGTCGCCGTGTGCCATGTCCACGTCCGCGTGGGCATGTTTCCCTGGCTGAAACGCATGTCTACGAAGATGTGGACATGGCACACATCGCCACCGGTACCAGAACACTTTCTCGAGCCCCCTTGCCATTTGGCCCCATCGGCTGCGAAAATCGCGGCTTGGTTTTTGGCCCGTTTCTCCTCGCGCATGCGGAACTGTTCATGGACGCCGGTATCGTCGGATTGCCCAACGTTGGTAAGAGCACGCTGTTCAACGCCCTGACTTGCTCCAAGTCGGCCCAGGCGGCCAACTATCCGTTCTGCACCATCGAGCCGAACGAAGGTGTCGTGAGCGTGCCCGACGAGCGGCTCGAACGCATCCATAAGCTGATCGACACTAAGAAGATCATCCCCGCGGCGATCAAACTCGTCGACATTGCCGGCATCGTCAAAGGGGCCAGCGAAGGTCAGGGGCTTGGCAACAAGTTCCTCAGCCACATCCGCGAGGTCGATGCGATCTTGCAGGTCGTCCGCTGCTTCGAGGATCCCGACGTCATTCACGTTTCGGGCAAGGTGAACCCGGTCTCGGACATCGAGACGATCGAGCTTGAGTTGCTGATCGCCGATTTGCAATCGCTCGAGACCGCACTCCCCAAGGCCGAGCGGAGTGCCAAAGGGGGCGACAAGGAAGCCAAGCTTCGGGCCGAGGTGTTGAAGAAGTGTCTCGATCACGTCAAAGAAGACAAGCCGCTCCGCAATCTCGTGCTGCACGACGAAGAGGCGAAGCTGCTCAAGAGCTTTGGCCTGATGACCGCCAAGCCGGTGATGTACGTGGCGAATGTCGACGAGACCGATCTGGAGGGCAAAGGGCCGTTGGTGCAACAGGTGCGCGAGTTCGCAGCCCGGTCGGGGGCGACGGTCGTGCCGGTGTGTGCCAAGCTCGAAGCCGAGATCGCCGAGCTCGACCCGGCCGACCGCGCCGAGATGCTCGCCTCGGCCGGTCTGACCGAACCGGCACTCGCGGCCCTGGCCCGAGCGGCGTACCAAGTGCTCGGCTTGCAGAGCTATTTCACCGCCGGTGAGATCGAGATTCGGGCCTGGACCATCCCGGTGGGCGCGACTGCCCCGCAAGCCGCGGGCGTGATTCACACCGACTTTGAAAAGGGCTTCATCCGCGCCGAGGTCTACACGCTCGCCGATTTGGAGCAGTACAAGAGCGAGAAAGAAATCCGCCAGCACGGCAAGCTCCGGACCGAGGGGAAGGCCTACGTCATGCAGGATGGCGACATCTGCCACTTCTTGTTCAACACGTAGTTGGCAAGCCGGTTGGAGGTGAGTGTATAATCGGTAAGCTAGGTGATTAGTGCTTGGTTCTTAGTGCTTGGTGCTTCGTTGGCAAGTTGCGAGCAACGTTGACTAACGACGCCGCCGGTCGCGGTTCTTAACCAAGAACGAAGAACCAAGAACTAAGCACTGTCGCTTTCGCCCCGTAGCCCACGATCGATAGTCCCGCCTGCCTCGCTAGTTCCTGCCCCTTACAGGACCGCCCGCCATGTTGCCGTACCTGCTCGTGCTCTCCGCGTTGGGTCAAGTTGCCGCTGCCAATGTTCGCCCGCAGATCGGCTATGTCTATCCACCCGGCGGTCGCGCGGGACAAACGATCGAAGTAAAGATCGGCACCTACGACTGGACGCCCGACATGCAGGTGCTGTCGCACGATTCGCGCGTGAAGATCGAACTGACCGGCCCCGCGGGCGAACCGATTCTCACGCCGCCGCCGTATTGGTTCGGTCAAAAGGCCGGGCTGGTTCAACCGCCGCTGCCGCGTGAGGTGCCCGCCAAGATCACGCTTCCCGCGGACTTGGCACCCGGCGTGATTCGCTGGCAAGTTGCCAACGCCAACGGCGGCTCGAACGTCGGTCAGTTCGTCGTCGGCACGGCGCTCGAAGTCGTCGAGCCCGAGCGCGTCAAAGAGCCGCTCAAGCTGCCGAGCTTGCCCGTCACCGTATCGGGTCGTGTTTCCAAGATCACGGAAGTCGACACGTATCACTTCACCACCACCGCACCGGGCCTGCATGTCTGCCGGCTCGACGATCGCCTCGGGCAACCATTCAACGGCCTGCTCACCATTCTCAACGCACGGGGCGAAGTCGTCGTCGACTCGGCCGACACGATCGGCGCGGGGGCGACGCTCATGTTCACCGCCGAGGCTGGCGCGGCATACACCGCGACGGTGCGCGACGTCGATCACGCCGGCGACCGAGGTTACGTCTATCGGTTGACCATCGAACGTGCGCCACGTGTGATCGCGTACTCGCCATTGGTCCTCGCGCGCGGCGCGACCACCGCGGTCGAAGTCGTGGGCTACGGCATCAAGACCGGTGCGGCTCAACTCGAAACGGTCACGCAATCAATCGCCGTCCCGGCATCGGCTCAGGATACGCATCGCCACGAGTTCGACACTCCCGCCGGTCGCGCGACCGTGACCGTAGCCGTCGATGCCGCGACCGACACGCCCGAACCGACGAGCGACGATCTCGCGCAACGCATGCTCACCGCCCCGGCGCGAATCTCGGGCAAGCTCGATCGTGAGGATCCCGCGACCCTGATGGCTAGCGATCGGTACCAGATCACGGTGAAGAAAGGTGATGCGCTGCGGTTGATCGTCGAGGCCGATCGGCACAACTCGGCGGTGGATCCGTCGCTGGCCGTGATCGACGCCGATGGTAAAGAGATTGTCCGCGGCGACGATTTGCTCACGGGGCCCTTGGTCACGTCGACTGACGCGGCCGTCGATTTCAAAGCTCCGGCCGATGGCGTTTATCAAGTGATTGTCACCGACGTCTCGGGCAACACTCCGTCACCGGCCAGCGTCTACCGTCTGACGGTCGACAATCCCGAGCAGCAGTTCGACTTTGCCCTCACCGTGCCCGAGCGGCTCGATATTCCGCTCGGTGGCCAGGCCGACTTGATCATCAAGAGCGTGCGCCGCGGCACCTGGGACGAGCCGATCGCGATTCGCTTTGAAGGTCTGCCCGAGGGGGCGACGTTGCCCGCGACACCCCCTCCGCCCGCCGCGCCGCCGACCGATGGCAAGAAGCCGCGGGTCAAGAAGCCCGTGCCGGGCGACATCAAGC
>JAEUIL010000910.1 GCA_016794255.1 Planctomycetaceae bacterium
CCTGGGCGATGCCGACGCCATCGAAAAGGCGATCAAAAAATGGCAGCAACGGGGCGAGGCCAAAGAAACGTAACCGACACTCGGCTCGTGTCACCGGGTTTGAGATCGGCACTGCGAGATTCTCACCCGCAATGACTACCTGGCCCATTTGGCCCATCGGCGCATAAAAAAGCCCCCCGGCGTCTCGCGGTTCGCCGAGGGGCTTCCCCTTCTGATCGTGGTCCAGAGGATGTAACCACGACCGACACTATTATAACGCGGTCTCGCCGCTTTTTATTCCCGCGGGGGTAAAAAATTCTGGGAAACTTCCGCTTCGCGTCGATTATCTAGGTCACAACTACCAGAATCGTTCCTGGGTAAGCCACGTGACAACTTTCCCCAAATTGGCGATACCAATTACCGCAAGTGATTAGATCATCGCAATTTGCATTCATCCGCGCGGCGGTACGCTAAAATGCCACTCGCGTTCTTGTTCATAAGTCACCGTGATGAAGCGCGACAACTCGTCTCACCGAGCTCTAGCAATGCCATCATTTCCTGAAATTGGACAGTTGGTTACCAATGCCCTTCAGACCGGGAGACTGGGTCAACCGGTATCTGCTCGACTGCTACTGGCCGGGCCAATTTTGGCCGATGGAGTAGCCCAACTCGCGACTGCGATCAAAGCAGCAAGTTCATGGTTAGGCATGCAGCCGGAACGAATCTGGGCGCGGCGAGCGGGTGCGTCGGGCCATTTGGTCGCTCAGGTGATCGGCCACGGTGGCCAGTCGCTATTCGTATCGACCGGTGCGCCACGCGGACGTGCGGGCTCGGTCGATCTGATCGTGATTGGCAGTCGCGGCGTGATGGCGTGGGAGTCGGGAGACGAAATCGGCGAACCTGCGATGAGCGCGGCGGATTCGCCAAGTCCTCGCTTGATCGCAGCGTTAGAAGCCGCGTTAAAATCGTCGCAACCGGTGGATGTGGATCATCCCGCGATCCATGCCGAGTCGTCGACTCCGTTGCCGCTTGCCAGTCGCCCGGCGCTTCGCGCTGCGTATGCTCCCGTCGCCGGGCCGGTGGGGGTGTTGCTCGTGACCGGCAATCACTCGCATCAAGAGAACTACGCCCGCAGTTTCGCCCAGGACCCGCGTTGCCGGTTGATCGGGCTCACCGACGAGGCCGACATCCCCGCGCGGCGTCGAGAGCTGAACGCCCAGTTGGCGGCCGAGTTGCAGATCCCGGTGATCGACGACTTCGACGCCGCGGTGCGACGGTACGACGTACATGTCATCAGCATCTGTGCCGCTCCCGAGCGCCGAGCCCGGCTGATCGCGCGCGCTGCGGCGGCCGGCAAGCATCTTTATCTCGACAAGCCGCTTGCAGCCAGCGTGGCCGAGTCTCAAGCCATCGTCGACGCCGTACGCGCGGCCGGGGTGAATCAGCAGATGTTCAGCCTTGTGCATACCGGGTTTGCCGAGCGTGTGCGGCGGGTCGTCGAGTCGGGCGAACTCGGTGAGCTCGTGGCGATTCATGCTGACGCGTTTTTTGCCAAAGGGATGCCTGGCACGGCCGACTTGAAACAGGTTCGCCGCGAGCGCGCCGAGCCGACCGAATTTGAATCGATCGAAGCGAAACGCGAATTGCACAATGTCGGCGTGTATTCGTTGGTGCAGTTGCGGTGGCTGTTGGGACGCGAAGTGCGACGCGTCTTTGCCAACACGTGCAACTACTTCTTTGCCGAGCATCAGCGATTGAACATGGAGGATTACGCACACGTGACTCTGGAGCTCGATGGCGGCGTGATCGCGACCGTTGCCACGGGCCGAGTCGGTTGGCGTTCGCATGCGATGGGGGGCATCAATCGAGTGACGCTCGTGGGTACCAAACGCAGCGTGTGTGTCGATTGGTACAAGCCGCGGTTCGAGGTTTGGGCCGATGAAGCGCCGTGGCAGTTACCCAGCCGACATCCCGAGGACCCGATGGGCTTTTGGACCAGCACGACCACCGCGGCCGGGGCGAAACCCAAGCTCGGTTGGCTCACCCCCGCCGATGCTACGAACGACGTGAAACACTTTGTCGATTGCGTCGTGGCGGGTCGGCCCAGTGACGTGAGCGCCGTCGATGCGGCGGCCGTGATGGAGATGCTCATGGCAGCTTACCGATCGT
>JAEUIL010000261.1 GCA_016794255.1 Planctomycetaceae bacterium
AAGAACGCGATACGGTCGAGCAACTTCGCACGAGCCGCGGCCGGATCGATACCGAACTCGCTAAAGTGATCGTCGGCCAACGCGAGGCGGTCGAGCAGTTGCTGATCTCGCTCTTTGCCGGCGGACACTGTTTGCTCACCGGCGCACCGGGCTTGGCCAAAACCCTGCTCGTGAAGTCGATTGCGCAGGTCTTTCATCTCCGGTTTCAACGCATTCAGTTCACGCCTGACTTGATGCCCGCGGATATCACCGGCACCGAGATTTTGCAAGAAACGGCCGATGGTCGTCGGGCGCTCACGTTTGTTCGCGGACCGGTGTTCGCCAACGTCGTGCTGGCCGACGAAATCAACCGCACCCCGCCCAAGACGCAAGCCGCCTTGCTCGAAGCGATGCAAGAGCATCAGGTGACGGCTGCGGGCGTGTGCTATCCGCTCGAAGAGCCGTTCTTCGTGCTCGCCACGCAGAACCCGATCGAGATGGAAGGGACCTACGCCCTGCCCGAGGCGCAGCTCGATCGGTTCATGTTCAACGTCGTGATCGATTATCTCCCTGAGGATGACGAGGTGGCGGTGGTGCAGCGGACGACGTCCAAAAAGTCCGAGCCGATCGAGGCCCTGTTCACAGGCGACAACATTCTACGGTTCCACGAGTTGGTGCGACGCGTGCCGGTGGCCGAGGAAGTGGTTCGCTACGCGGTGCGATTGGCGGCGGTCAGCCGACCGAGCCAAGCCGAGTCGCCCGAGTTCGTGCGTCAATGGGTGAGTTGGGGAGCCGGTACCCGTGCGGCTCAGTACTTAATTTTGGGAGCGAAAGCGCGTGCGTTGCTGCAAGGTCGCGTCCACGTCACGGTCGACGACATCCGGCAGCTAGCCGTGCCCGTGCTGCGGCATCGCGTGTTGGTCAACTATCGCGCCGAGGCCGAAGGCGTGACCGTGGATCAGGTGATCCGGCGGTTGATCGAGCACGTGCCGGGCCCGGTGGCAACGACGTAGCTTTAGCCAACTCATCAAGGAATGCATTTCGTACAACCATGGGTCAGCCACAACTTCCGCTTGATCCCTTTCCGCACGTTCCTGATCCGCGCAGTCGGGCACTTGCCCTTGGTGTGACTGATGGAAACTATGTATATGTGCTAGCGTTGACCGGCGTTTTGCACGTTTTGCCAGATGGCCCCCATTTGCATCCGAAAATCCTCGGCCTTGCACAACCGGTACTGTATGCTGGCGATTTGAGAATCACGAATGGCAAGATCTGCGATGTGACCAACTTATCGGGCACGTTTCAGTTCGATGATGCACAGGGGCTATTGGAAGTAGCTCGAGCACTTGAAGCGTTAGGATTTGTGGTTGAACCTGCTGCTGTCCGCTTTTTTCCCACGGATGGCTCAACTCCCTTGGTACTTCGCTAACATGCGTGCACTCATTTTGGAAGACAATCGCGATCGACGGGTGGCGATGATCGCCCGACTGATGGAACGGTTTCCGTTCCTGCGCGTCACTTTCTTCGATTCAGCAACCGAAATGATCCGGGCAATGTCGGCGCTGGAGTGGCGAGAAGTCGTGGTGATTGCGCTCGATCACGACCTGGAAATGATTGGTAAAGCAGACGGTAGTTGGAGTGATCCCGGGACCGGCCTGGAGGTTGCTCAATGGCTCGCCGCGCGTCCGCAATCCGCTTGTTCGGTCGTGGTGCATACAACGAACGCACACGGCGGCAATGCAATGGTTGATGTTTTGACGCAGGCACAGTGGGACGTTGCTCGCGTTACCCCTTATGACGATCTGCAATGGATCGATGACGCGTGGTTCACCGCCATGCGAAATGCGATTGTCGCGTACGCCCCGCAACCACGTCGGCAAACACCATTGCCGCCTACAGAGAGTGCAGGGCTGTTACCCACGCTCACGACGGATAGACCGAGCACCATGTAGGTAAACCGATGGACACTCCTCGCCCCACGGTGCGTCGGTTTCTTTTCGAGGTGAGCACTGCCTACGTTCTGATCATCGCAGGTTTTTTCGCCGCGGGTCTTTTGTCGAAGATATTCACCCCATTTGATCGCGACATGTATGGAGTTTGTTTAATACCTGCCTGCACACCGGCATACCTCTGGATGAAACACTGTGGGGTCGTCGATCTCAAGGCGCGACATTTGTGGATGTTGCTGGCCCTCATGATCGTAAAGGCGATCACTATGCGATGGGTTCGCGGACCACTCTAACCGCGGGTCTTGAGCAAAATCGATCGTAGATATTGACTGAGCGAGCAGCCTCATTCCCCCGCGTTCACCCAGCGATGCGTGTGCAACGCTAGCAAGATCACGCCGATGCCGGCGAGGATCGTCTTAATCCGGTCGGGCTGCGTCTTGCCGAGCATGTCTTGCCATTCCTGCCACGCGATCAAGTCGTCATTGGGCGACGATGCAGAGTATGAATTCACCGCGGGCGTCGCGTTACGTTGCGTCTGCCAGCCGGTGCTAGTCAGCGGCGGCGTGCCGATCGACACCACTGCGGGCTCTGGTGACACCGGCGGCGTGTAGGCGGGGGGAGCTTGCTGAGCGTTGGCGATTGGCGCAGCGGGCGGAGTCAACGGGCGTTCGATCGTGACCACGGGCGAGATCGCTGGCGGCGCGGTGCGGTTCGTCGCCGGAGTGTGATTCGCCGTCAGTGCGACGGACTGCGTGGCGGGTGCGAACGGCGCGGGATTGCGCATGCCGCTGAGAAACAAATGCACCCGGCCGCAATAACTGCCCGAGGTCGTGCCGCCCCCCTCGCCGAACAACACGCCGGCCAATTCGCCGCGGCTATTCAAGATCGGCCCGCCCGAGTCTCCCTGCCGAGCCCGGGCTTTGAGCTCGACCATCTCGTACGGAAACGCGGTCCCCGGCGCGACATACTGCGTGCAGGGGCCGCTGACCGAGCGATAGCGGCCCGAGCCGTAGCCCGCGATGGTCAACGTCTCGCCGGGCTGCGGTGCTTGCGACGAGAGCCGGACCGGAGCGACGTTCGGTCGTCGGATCGCGAGCGCGGCCAAGTCCCAATCGCGATCGGTCTTGAGCACCTGAGCCGGCGACTCGAAGCCGTCGGGAAACTTGACCGTGATCTGCCCGCGACCACCCTGAACCACGTGCCAATTCGTCACCACCAAGCCCATCTGATCGTTCACATCGACCAAGGTCCCCGAGCCGTAGGCGAAGCCGTCTCCCTCGGGCACGACGATGCGAGCCACGGCCGGATGCGGTGTTTGCGGAGCGGTCGAGCCGGTCTCGAGAATCGACAGCAGACGCTCGCCTAGCGATGGTTCGACGCCTTGGGCGCAGGCCGGCGAGCAAGCCGCGACCACAATCGCGACGGCTCCCAGCAGCGGCAATGCACGCCCGGCACAAAACATCGGCGCAAACCCAACAAGGGGCCTGAACGAGCGCCGACCGTGGCGTGACAACAGGATGGTCCGTCACGATCAGTTTCGACTCACGGCCGCCCCGAACTCCATTTCTCCACAACTCGCCGGTGCTCACGGCAAAAACGCTACGCTCGAGCCGCGCCCACGCCAAAATGCCCGGCCTTTAACACTTGTACGCCCCAGCCTGAGCCATTATCACAACGACTACCATAAGTAGCGATGATCACCACCTCGCTCCCGTAGCCGAATTCACCAGAATTCGGGAGTCCTTTCACACGGTCTCCCCGAACTCTGGCGATTTCGGCTACAAGACATTTGCCTGCCGTAACTCCCCACTCCGCACTCGCCACTCCGCACTTCTCCCATGACTCGTGTCACCGACCTATACGCCCGGGCTCAACAATCGCTCGCTGGCGGTGTCTCTGCTTCCACGCGTCTTAATCGGGCCCTCGGCCATCCGCTTTATTTCGACCGGTCCGCGGGTTGCCGACTGTGGGATCTCGATGGCCGCGAGTACATCGACCTCTGTTGTTCGCACGGCGCGGCGCTGATTGGTCACGGCGACGCACGAGTGATTGCAGCTGTTCAAGCGGCGCTGGCCCGGGGTGCGGCGTGCTCGTACGAGAACGAACTTCACAGCGAGTTGGCCGAGCTGTTGTGTCAAACGATTCCCGCGTGCGAACGGGTCCGGTTCACCGGCTCGGGCACCGAGGCGACGATGCACACCATTCGCCTGGCCCGCGCTTTCACGGGCCGCTCGAAGCTGATCAAGATCGAGGGCCATTTTCACGGCTATCACGATCAAGTGATGTACTCGATCGGCACCCCGGCCGACCAACTGGGCGACGAGCACGCGCCGAATAAGTACCGCGGTTCCGCCGGCATGGCCCCGGGCCTCGACGAGCAATTGATCCTGGTACCGTACAATCGGCCCGACTTGCTCGAACAAGCCATTCGCGAGCACGCCCATGAAGTCGCGGCGGTCATCTGCGAACCGATCTACTACAACGCCGGTTGCATTCTGCCGACGAAAGAATTCCTGTCCGTGCTCCGCGAGCAGACTCGGGCGCACAACGTGCTGCTGATCTTTGACGAGGTGCTGTGTGCGTTCCGGATGTGTGCCGGCGGCGCTCAGCAATATCTGGGCGTGACGCCCGACTTGTGTACGATTGGCAAGGCGATCGGCGGCGGTTTCCCGATCAGCGCCTTCGGCGGTCGCCGCGACATCATGGAGACCCTGATGCCGCACGGCAACTGCCAGCACAGCGGCACGTACAACGGTCACATAGTCAGCGTCGCCGCCGCGATCGCCGCGGTGAATGCGTATCGCGAGCCCGGCTTTTACGAACACATTAGCGCCCTCGGGGCGAAGCTGTTCCCCGGCTTGAACGCGATTCTCAAGCAGCACGGCGTGGCCGGTCACGTGCAGGGGCTCGGGGCGCGGTTCGGCGTGTACTTTGGCGTCCCCGGCGAGGTGCGAAGTTACCGAGACGCAGTGCAGCACCAACGCGCGACGATGCTCACGTTCATCGCCGCCGCGATCCGCAACGGCGTGTACTTTCACGACTACGGTGGCGGCGCGTGTCACCACGGCTTTTGCTCGGCGATGACGTTGAGCGACGCGGATGTAGCACTGAGTCGGCTTGATCGGGCAGTGGGCGAGATGGTGGCGTGATACGTACGTCGCCCATTTCCATGGGCCAATCCTCCAAACGTCCTTATAATTAGCCCAGGCCTTCAGGCCTGGGTTCACGGACTCGCGCGGTCCCCCCACCTCACCTCAGGACTTGCGCAAAACGGTCACGACGAAAGAAGGGGGAACCTCGCTCGCGCGGCGCTCACCCAGGCCTAAAGGCCTGGGCTAATTAAGGGAATGTTGATCGTCGCGGGAGATGCTCAAGTTTGGCAGGGCAATGCACACCATCCCCTGCTTGCTCCCGCCTCTCCCATCGCTTACAATCACATCCTGAGACACAATCTCAGTAGTTCGCATCCTGTTTTCCAGCCGTGAGTTACGGACCAGCCACCGTGCCCGACCTGACCCAATTCTCGCCCCGCTCGCCGGTCGCCACCCTGCGGAGATCAACGCGATGAAAACGCTTGGTCAGCTCGCGATCGGCGCGGCGGCAAAGGTCGTCGAGGTCACGGGGGTCGATGATGTGGCGATCCGCCTGATGGAAATGGGACTCGTCCCCGGCACCGCCGTCCGACTCGTCGGGCAAGCTCCGCTGGGAGACCCGCTCGAACTCGAACTGCGCGGCTATCGGCTCAGCGTCCGCCGCACCGAAGCCGACCGGATCGCCGTCACTTCCCCGTAACCGATCGCCAGCCGCCGGACGATCACCGCCTCCCGCCGAAACGACGCCTCGTGAACGCTCCTGTTGCTCGACAATCGTGGTCCATTGCGCTCGTCGGCAACCCCAACACGGGCAAGTCGACGCTGTTCACCGCCCTGTCGGGCATTCACCAACAGACGGGCAACTACCCGGGCGTGACCGTCGAGAAGAAACTGGGACACTTCGACCACGCCGGCAAACGGCTCGTGCTCGTCGACTTGCCTGGCACCTACAGTCTCGCGCCGCGGTCGCCCGACGAGATGCTCGCGGTCGATTTGCTCTTGGGTCGTCGTGACGATGCCGAGCAACCGCAGGCGGTGTTGTGCGTGGTCGATGCCGCCAATCTCGAACGCAATCTGTACCTGGTCAGCCAAGTGCTCGAACTCGGCCTGCCGACGGTCATCGCGCTCAACATGATGGACCTGGCCGAGCAGCGCGGCGTGGTGGTCGACGTGCCGCGATTGGAACAGCAACTAGGCGTGAAAGTGGTCCCCGTGCAGGGACACAAACGCGTGGGACTCGACGCGCTCAAGCATGCTCTCGCGGCGGCCGTCGAGCAGTCGGGCGTCACGCCGCCGAGTCCGTTTCCCGAGCCGTTTCAGCGTGAGCTGGCGACACTGCAAACCGCGTTCAAAGCTGACAGAAAACTGGGCGATGCCCCGCGGTATCTCGTCGAACGGCTACTGCTCGACACGAGCGGCTATCTCGAAGATTCGCTGCTCGTCGACGGTTCGGCGGCGCTGCGTGAGTCGGTGAAACAAGCCCGGGGGCGGCTCGGTGCGATCGATGGCTGCCAAGTTCCGGCGGTCGAGCCGATCTCGCGCTATCGCTGGATCGACGGCGTGGTGAGCGGCGTGGTGCGTCGCCCCAGCGAACGGCGCGAGACCTCGGGCGATCGTCTCGACCGGTGGCTCACGCACTGGTTCACGGGCAGCCTGACATTTCTCGCCCTGATGTTCGTCATGTTTCAGGCCGTGTTCGAATGGGCCGGCCCACTGATGGATCTGATCGATGGCGGCACCGGCGCGGTCGGTGAGTGGCTCGGGTCGATGCTGCCCGAGGGTGCGCTGCGCAGTCTGGTCGTCGATGGCATCGTGGCTGGCGTCGGCGGCGTGATCATCTTTCTGCCGCAGATCATGATTCTGTTCGGGTTCGTCGCCGTGCTCGAAGAATGCGGCTATATGGCCCGTGCGGCCTACCTGATGGACAAGCTGATGACCAAAGTGGGTCTCAGCGGCAAGTCGTTCATTCCGATGTTGAGCTCGTTTGCCTGCGCGATTCCGGGAATCATGGCGACGCGCGTGATCGAGAATCGTCGCGATCGACTGACCACGATCCTGGTCGCACCGCTGATGAGTTGCAGTGCCCGGTTGCCGGTGTATGTGCTGCTGATCGCCGCGTTCATTCCCGACACGCACTACGCCGGGGGTGTGATCGGCCTGCAAGGTGTGACGATGCTGGCGATGTATCTGGTCGGTGTGGTGGCCGCGGTGATCGTGGCGTTTGCGTTGAAACGGACGTTGCTGCGCGGACCGACGCCGCCGTTCGTGCTCGAACTGCCCAGCTACAAATGGCCGAGCGTGCAACTCGTTGTGAGTCGCATGATCGATCGCGGTTGGGCGTTTGTGAAGAACGCCGGCACGCTGATCGTCGCCGTGAGCGTGATCGTTTGGGCCGCGCTGTACTTTCCGCAGAACACCGAGGCCCTGCGAGCGCCGTTCGTCGCGCAGCTCGAGCCGCTCGAACAAAAGCTGCCGACGCTTAAAGAGGGGACGCCCGAGCATCAGGCCGTGGTCGACGAACTGGCCGAGATCGAGACCCGCATCAAGGGCGCTCAGCGGCGACAGAGCATCTTGGGGCGAGCCGGCCGCGCGATTGAGCCGGTGTTTCGGCCGCTCGGTTGGGACTGGCGGATCACCTGCGCCGCAATCGCGTCGTTCCCGGCCCGAGAGGTGATCGTGGCCACGCTGGGCATTCTCTACGACTTGGGCGACGAACTCGACGTGGGCAACGAAGAGGATCGCACCCGGCTCGGCACGGCGCTAGCGTCAGCCACCTGGGACGGCACCGATCGACCGGTGTTCAACACGCCCGTGGCGCTGTCGATCATGGTCTTCTTCGCACTCTGCGCCCAATGTGCTTCGACGCTGGCCGTGATCCGCCGCGAGACGAACAGTTGGGGTTGGCCCGTGTTCACGTTCGTCTACATGACGGTGCTGGCGTATGTCGCGTCGCTGGTCACGTATCAAGTCGGCATGGCGATCGGCGGAGGGTAAACCGCGATGAGCGAGTCGCTGCAACTCGGGTTGGTCATCGCGATCGTCGGCTTGGCGATGCTGTACATCGGCCGCCGGTTGGTTCGCGCGTTGATCGGTAGATCGGGTTCAGGTTGCACCACCGGCTGCGGCAAGTGCGCGGCGAACGAGCCCGCGGTGATCGGTATTCAGCCGTTGGGGGAAAAGAGGAACTGACAAAATCATGAAGTACAAAATCATGAAGACCAAGACGAGTAAGACAGGATCATGTCGAACAGGATCATGAATTCAAAATTGATTTTATGATCCTGTTCCCCATGATCCTGTCTCGCTCGCATTTGTCTTGATGATTTTGTTCGACATGATTTTGTCAAATTGCCTGCTACTTCTTCTTGCCCAGCAACCAGTTCATGCCGAACTTGAGGGCGTCATTTACGTCGAAATCGCCGTCGCCGTCTTGATCGAGCATCCGGCCGAGAAAGCTGGTTCCGCCGGGCGATTGCTGCGTGATCGAGGCTTCTTCGCGGCGTAGATAGCCGCCCAAGTCGGTCGGCGCGAGTCCGGTCTCGCGTTGTTTCTTACCGAGGGCGGCCATCACGATCGGAGCGAGCAGCGTCAGAAGTTTGGTGATCGTCGCGGCGTCGAGACCACTGACCTTGCCGATGCCATTCTCGACCTTCGATTGTTTTGCGCCGAACATGTGCTTGAGGATCGACGTGCCGAGCGAGACCATGTCGTTCGACTTACCGCCCGTGAGCAGCGGCCCCAGCTGATCGAGCAAGCTGCCATCGTGATCGCGGCTCACCGCGGCGTGAATCTGCTGCGAACCTTGATCGTCGGCGGCATTGCGCGCGAGCATCGCCACCATCGCCGGCAGCGCTGCACCGACCGCCTGTCGCGTCTGTGTCTCGTCCGCGCCGATGATCTGACTCATCTGGCGAATGCGTTGGTCATCAAGTTGTTCGGCTACGAGATCGACGAGCGAGGACATGCGAGGCACCCTTGAAGCGCTAATCGAGGAAATAAAGGATCAGCGACGAACACCAAGATATGTTCGTAGACGGCAGGGCGAAACGCAATCGGTCTCGGCTTCGACGATCAGACGTCGATCACATCGAGTTTCGATCGATCATGCGTCAAGTTCGGCTCGGACATCAATAGTTGAAAAGCAGGCCGGAACGACTCTTTTCGGCCGCCCCTTGCGTCGTGATGAGGATCTCATCGGGCTTAGTCGGTCGAGACAAAACCGCAAACACTAACGGGTTTCCCGGGCTCGCGACTTGGCCGAGGATGAGGCTAACGGCTCGGTTAAGGGGCCGCTTGCTTATGTTAAGCGAAATCGACTGATCGGTGGATATTCCCGCTTGCTTGAGAGCCTGTTCGTCGAACCGAAACGTGACCTTAGCCTGTCGTGAGATCATGTCGAGCGTATCACGCAACTTAACGTCATTGATCTGCAGCGTGATCGGATCGTTGGTTACATCGTGAAAGAGGGGTTTCGCGTCTTGTCGGCGTCGGGGTAACGAGAACCTCGCTGGATTCGTCGCTTTGGTCGTTCGCTTGGCAATCACGAGTCTGATTTGATGCGCGAACCTGCGTTGCGGATCCTCGGCGATCATGTAACTCAGCGCGGTTGGTCCCGTGGCTTGAACGAGCGTCCAATCGAGGATCTCCTGAGCAGTCCGCTCACCGACCGACAGTTTGAATGGCTTGCTCGATTCATCACTTAGTAACGATTGAATTTGCTTGTCAACATCGATCGGAATCTCAATCAATTTCGACAAGCGTTGCCAATGTCCGGCCGGCATGTCACTTTCCGCGTCGATGTTAATCCGTTTGCTTAAATGCTCAGTAACAATCCTAGCGGCGTCTTCTTCATCGTTAGGCGGGACAATCCATCCGCGCTGTTCGATATAGGCGTGCGAAACGATCACGATCTTGTGACCTAGCGGCGATCGATTTTCTTCATCCACGATGATGACAAAACTTAGTCTATCATTTCCAAGCGTCTGCTTAAGCATGACCAGTTCCAGCAATTCTTTCGCGGAGCGATTGCCACTATGAACGCGGAAGCCGTTCCCCGGCGTTATTCCAAGCAACTGAATTGACGGCAAATCGAGTTCGATGGGAACCTTTATGGCCGTGGATAATCTCTCCATTTGGCTCCGGAAACCAGCCCGGTCGCAATCCAGACTTACTTGTTGATTCAACACCGCTCGGATGGCTTTGTCGGTCGCATTTTCGGCTCGGGCGATGGGGCCCGCGAGCATCGTGAGAGAAATTCCGCAGCCAATCGCCAACACCTGCCACAGCGTGCGCATGAAACGGCTCCCACAGAAGTTCGTAGACCGGCAACAAGCGGAGCGCTGTTCCGGCGAAGCATCTGACATCGCGCTTTATGATAACATCCAACCGCGGCCTGCCGGAACATCGCGGGCTCGTTCCGGCCTGCGGTTGGTTACGTTGCCAGCGTGTCCTTCAGCGCCTTGTCCGAAATGTCCTTGCGGCACCAGGCGCCGTCCCAGCGAATGCATTTCACCGCGGTGTACGCCTGCAACTTGGCGGCGGCGATCGTGTTGCCAAGCGCCGTGACGCCGAGCACGCGACCGCCGTCGGTCACCACCTGGCCGTTGAGCGTCGCCGTGCCGGCATGAAACACTTTGACGTCGGGCACCTTGGCCGCCTCGTCGAGACCGCGGATTGGCTTGCCACGGGCGTATTTGCCCGGGTAACCCTCCGACGCCATCACGACACACACGCTCGGCCGAGTGTCCCAAACCGGCGGCGCAATTTGGTCGAGCGTACCGTCGACCACCGCTTCGAGAATCTCGACCAAGTCGCTTTTCAATCGCATCAACAGCGGCTGGCACTCGGGATCGCCGAATCGGGTGTTGTATTCGAGCACTTTCGGGCCTTGGTTCGTGATCATCAGCCCGGCATAGAGCACGCCGCGGAACATGCGCCGCGCACGCTTCATGGCATGCACGGTTGGAATCAGCACATGCCCCTCGATCCAACCTTGCAGATCGTTGGTGATCAGCGGCGTGGGGCAATACGCGCCCATGCCGCCCGTGTTCGGACCAGCGTCGTCGTCGAAGGCCCGTTTGTGATCTTGGCAGGCAGGCAGCGTCAGAATCGTGCGACCGTCGGTGATCGCTAGCACGCTCGCCTCGTGGCCGTCGAGCCGTTCTTCGATCACGATCTGATTGCCGGCGTCGCCGAACTCGCGCAGTTGAGCGATGCGTTGCACGGCATCAAGAGCCTCGGCCCGATTGGCACAGACGATCACTCCTTTGCCAGCGGCCAAGCCATCGGCTTTGACCACGACGGGCACATCTTCCCGTTCGCGCAGGAACATCTCGGCCCGTTCGGCTTGGCGGAAGACTTTGTAGTCGGCCGTGGGGACGTCGGCGTGGCGGAGCATGTTCTTGCAAAAGACCTTGCTCCCTTCGAGTTCGGCAGCCAACCGCGAAGGGCCGAACACGCGCAGCTTGGCTTTCTGAAATTCGTCGACGATACCGGCCACGAGCGGCACCTCGGGCCCGACGACGGTCAGCCCGATCTTGTTTTCGTTGGCGAATTTGACCAGCTTGCCAATATCGGTCGGCGCGATGTCGACGTTCTCGGCCTCGAGGGCGGTGCCGGCGTTGCCTGGAGCGACAAAGACCCGGTCGACGCGCGGACTGGCGGCAATTTTCCACGCCAGCGCATGCTCACGCCCGCCGTTGCCGATGACCAGAACCTTCATGCTCACTTCCTCGTTCAAATGCGAAACCAGACCGCGACGCGGCGAATAGCGAATTCTACGGCTGAAGCCAAGGGGTCACAAGGCGGCGAGAGTGGGGTGGGCTGCGCGCAACATCGGGATGTGAGCCGATAAAAATGCCCAATGCCGAAATCTGAATGTCGAAGGAATGTCGAATTACGAATGACGAAGCAGCTTTGGGCATTCGTCATTTCGGCTTCTTTCGACATTGGAACTTCGACATTCGACATTCCGAACTGTTGGTCGTCTTGGACCTCGCCCTTGACGCTCACCGTGGTCACTCGACAATGAACCGCTGGAGATTCGTCGACTATCGAAGGAGCCAGTCGTGGCCAAGTTCGCCGTGATTTTGCCCGCCGCGGGAAAGAGCAGCCGGTTCCGCGACCAGAACTACAAGAAGCCGTTTGCTCCGCTGGCGAATCGAGCGGTCTGGTTGCACGCGGCCGAGCGGTTCACCAATCGCGACGACGTCAAGCAAGTCATCATCGTCGTGTCGCGCGAAGATCGCGAGGAGTTCGATCGCAAGTTCGGCGCGAACGTGATGATCCAGGGGATCGACGTCGTCGACGGCGGCGCCGAACGGGCCGACTCGATTCAAAACGCCCTGGCGCGAGTCAAGCCCGAGTGCGATTTCGTAGCGGTGCATGATGCGGCCCGGCCGTGCATCGTCGACGAGTGGATCACGCGTGTGTTCGAAGCGGCCGAGCGTAGCGGGGCGGCGATTTTGGCTCAGCCGGTCGCCGCGACCTTGAAGCGAGTCACGGGCGACACGATCGTCGAGACCGTCAGCCGCGAGCAGCTGTGGGAAGCGCAAACTCCGCAGGTGTTCCGCCGCGAGCTATTGCTCGACGCCTACGCCAAACGCGCGGGCTTTGTCGCCACTGACGACGCGCAGCTTGTCGAACGGCTCGGTCACCCGGTCACGGTCGTCACCGGCTCGCCGATGAATCTAAAGATCACGACCCGCGACGATCTGCGGATGGCCGAGCAGTTGCTCAAGGCGCTGCCGAAGCCGAAGGGTTTTAGTGCGATGAACCCGTTCGCGGATTAGGCGGGAGAGACGAGCAGACGGGGGGAGATTGACAAAATCATGAAGCACAAAATCATGAAGACCTGAATCATAATTTTGTTCCGCCATGATTTTGTCATGCTGCTCCGTTTTGACCAGGCCGGAGAGTCACCGTGTCGGACTTGATCGGCTCCGCGAACCTGCCAGTGACATACCCGGTCCCTCTCTGCACAAACGGCGTTCTCGGCTATTCTGGTGCCTCGGAACCCTGTCATTCAGCGTAAAGCCTGTATCATGCACGATATTCATCACGAGCTCCGTTGGCGCGGCCTGATCCATCAAACCACTGACGACGACAAGTTGCCCGGCTGGTTGCAGGAAAAGAGCCGCACCCTGTACGCGGGCTTCGATCCCACGGCCGATAGTCTGCACGTGGGGCATCTGGTGGCGCTGATGATTCTGCGACGGTTTCAGCAGGCCGGGCATCGCCCGATTGCCGTCGTGGGGGGCGCGACCGGCATGATCGGCGATCCCAGCGGCAAGAGTGCCGAGCGCAACCTGCTGTCGCTCGATCTGTTGCAGCATAACGTCGATTGCATGCAGCAGCAGATGCGGCGGTTCTTGAACTTCGATTCGGGCCCGAACGCCGCGTTACTGGTGAACAACTACGATTGGTTGAATCCGTTCAGCTTCTTGGATTTCTTGCGCGACATTGGTAAGAACTTTCCGGTGAACGTGATGCTGACCAAGGACTCGGTCAAGAGCCGGCTCGGCAGCGACGCGGGCCTCAGTTACACCGAGTTCAGCTACATGCTGCTGCAAGCGTTCGACTTCGTGCATCTCAATCGGGCACACTCGTGCGAGTTGCAAGTCGGCGGCAGCGATCAGTGGGGCAACATCACCGCCGGGATCGACTTGGGCCGTCGCATGCATGGCGTGCAGTTGTACGGCATGACGACGCCGCTGCTCACGAAGAGTGACGGCTCAAAAATGGGTAAGACCGAAAGCGGCGCTCTATGGCTGTCGCCTGAGAAGACGTCGCCGTACCAGTTCTACCAATACTGGATCAACGTCGACGACGCCGACGCGGGCAAGTGCTTGCGTTACTTCACCGATTTGAGCCACGAAGAGATCGGCGTGCTCGACGAACAACGCCAGTCGAGTCCCGAGAAACGCGAGAGCCAACGCCGGTTGGCCGAGGAAATCACGAAACTCGTTCACGGCGACTCGGGCCTGGCGAAAGCTCAACGAGCCACGGCGATCCTATTCGGTGCCGAGATCGACAAGTTGTCCGACGCCGAGCTGGGCGAGATTTTTGCCGATGTCCCCAGCCAGCAGTTAGGACGCGAGACGCTCGGCGGCGAAGGTCTGTCGATCATCGAGGCCTTGGTCAAGTCGGGCTTGGCCAAGAGCAACGGCGAAGCCCGGCGAACCGTCGACCAGGGCGGAGCGTATATCAACAACCGTCGCGTGACGTCGGCCGAGCAACGCCTGACGGCCGCTGACCTCGCCAGCGAGACCGTGCTGGTGCTGCGGTCAGGCAAGAAGAAATACGCCTTGCTCAAGTTCGCGAGCTAGCATCGCAGTCCACTCGATTGTTAGGAACCAACCCCGATGCGGCTCGCAACTCTGGTTCGCATTGGCGTGGTCCTGGTGCTTTTGATCGTGCTGTTGATCTTCGCCACGTATCGGGCCGCGGTGCATGAGCCCGAGTTCTATCGGGCAGAGACCGCCGTTCCCGCCGCCGAGCAAAAGGTGGCCAACGACGAGTTCCTGGCGCAGACGACCGCCGTGGCGAGTGTCGTCGAACAGCCGGGTGCGTGGTCGCTACGACTCACTCAGGAACAGATCAACGGGTTTCTCGCCGTCGATTTGCCGCAGAACCACGGCAACGTGCTACCACCGTTTCTGAAAGAGCCGCGTGTGCAGTTGCAAGCGCACGAGGCGACGATCGCCTGTCGTTTGCAAGAAGGTGCGCTCTCAAGCGTGGCGACGCTAGCGATCGATGTGACGCTGGCCGAGCCGAATGTGATCGCGGTCCGCTTCAAACGCCTGCGGGCTGGGATCATTCCGATGCCGCTCGAAAAGCTGCTCGAACAACTGCGAAACCTTGCGGAACAGAATCAGGTGCCGATCCGCTGGACCCGCGAGGATGGCGACACCGTGGCGCTGGTCACGCTCCCGCCGCTCAAGCCGCAGCAGGGCGTTCAACAGCGGGTACAGCAAATCGAGATCCGGGAGGGAGAGGTCTTTATCGCAGGCAGCTCGAGTCCGATGGGTGGATAATGACGAATGTCGACGTTCAACCGCTGGATACGGGTAAGAGAGGTTAACCACAGAGCCACAGAGGACACAAAGAGGAAACAAGAGATTCTGTTTTCAATCCGAGCACGCTCACCGGCTCGCATTTCATTTTATACTTTGCACTTTGCATTTCTCATTTTGCATTGCCCTACCCTCCTCTCTGTGTCCTCTGTGCCTCGGTGGTTAATTTTCCTGTGCTTTGTTTGCAGTTGACCTCGGGGACTCGCCCCACCCTACGTTCCTTCGGCATTCAGATTTCGACGTTCGTCATTCTGCGAGTTCCCGCTGCCGTCCTATGCGCCTCGCGCCGACTGGTCTAAACTAACGACTCTAACCAGTCTTCCCTTCTGCAACTCAGCGACGGTCGTGGTTCACAACTTACCGGTCAAGCAACTGACGCACAAAGATCTCACGATCGAAGGTTACTCGCGGGCGGCGGTGCAAACCTATTGGCGGATTCCCGAGCTGAAGGTCGGCTTCGATCTCGGCGCACAACCCTGGGACTTCATGGGCACCCCGACGTGGTTCGTCTCCCACGGGCATCTCGACCACATCGCGTCGCTGCCGGTGTATGTGGCCCGACGGCGGATGATGAAGATGGAGCCGCCGACGATTTACATGCCGGCCGAGCTCGTCGAGACCGTCGACAAAATTCTCAAACTGTTCACGCGGCTCGATCGGGGTCGTATGCCGGTCAATCTTGTCGGCATCGAAGCGGGCGACGAGATCGAACTATCGCGCGAGCATGTGGTCACCGTGTCGGCCACGAAGCACACGGTCACGTCGCTCGGGTTTGTCGTGTGGGAACGCCGCCGCAAACTGAAAGCCGAGTACACCGGGCTGTCGGGGCCCGAGATCCGCGATCTGCGATTGGGGGGCACCGACGTCACCGAAGAAAAACGGGTCGCGAAACTGGCCTATTTGGGCGATAGCGCTCCGGCCGGGCTCGACGCCTGTCCGGCGATGTTCGAGGCTCAGGTGCTGATTACCGAAATGACGTTCGTCGCCCCGCGGCATCGCAAAGACAAGATTCACAAGTTCGGCCACATGCACCTCGACGACATCCTGGCCCGTCGCGAGCAGTTCAAAAACGAGCTGATTATCGCGGCGCACTTCAGCACGCGGTACAATCAGAAGCACATCGAGAAGCTCGTCGGTCGGGCCACGCCTGACATGTTCGATGGGCGATTGCACCTGTGGTTGTAAGGAGCGGAAAAATGCGGAGTGCGGAATGCGGAGTGCGGAGTGAATTGCGAGTTAGTCGGCGGCGTTTTGTGCGTGACTTGACTGCGGCCGGAGCATCTCTCGGGGCATTCACGAATCTCGTCGGCTCGGCGGCCTTTGCCCAGGACAAGCGACCGGCAAGTCGTTATGTCGACATGCACACGCATCTCGGCACGACTTGGAACACAACGCAACTGTTGACCGCAACCGAGTTGTTGCGGTGGATGGACGCGAATGACATCGTGCAAGCGGTGGTCTTGCCGCTGGTGTCGCCCGAGTCGTCGAGCTATCCGATCACGACCGACTATGTGCTCGAACAAACGCGTCCCCATCGCGATCGCCTGATTCCATTCTGCTCGGTCGATCCACGCACGTCGTACAACGGCGGTGTGAAGGGGCTAACCGCGATGTTGCAGAAGTACATCGACGCGGGTGCCAAAGGCTTCGGCGAGCACAAGCCCGGCGTGAAGTTCGACGACGCCGGCAACTTCCGGCTGTTCGAAGCGTGCCAAGAGCTCGGCCTGCCGCTGCTGTTTCATCTCGACAATCAACGCAACACCGACCAGCCCGGCCTGCCCGGTTTGGAGAAGTCGCTCAAGAAGTTTCCCGAGTTGAACCTGATCGGACATGGCCCCGGTTTTTGGGCGTCGATCGCCGGTGGCTTGTCGCAGGCCGACTTGGGCGGATATCCGCGCGGTGAAGTAGCCTCGGGCGGCGCGCTCGATCGGCTCATGGGTGCGTATCCAAACCTGTACTGCGATCTGTCGGCGGGCAGCGGTTCGAATGCGATCTCGCGTGATCCGAAGTTCGGGCCCGAGTTCGTCAAACGTCGTGCCGATCGCTTGATGTTCGGGACCGATTTTCTCTCGCCCGGTCAAAACGTGCCGCAACTCGAAGTCTTCGCCAAGCTCGACATTCCCGCCGACGTGCAGGCCAAGGTGTTCCGTGACAACGCGCGGAAGCTGCTCAAGCTGAGCTGAGTCGAAGTGTGGAATGCGGAGTGATGCCACCTCGCGGAAACGTGTGCCATGCCCACGTCCGCGTGGGCATGCATCTCGGTGAAGACGCATGTCCACGCAGACGTGGACATGGCACACATCCCTGAACGGTATACGTTCCCACCGCTGAGCCATGTTTTGACATCTTCACCTACCACTCCACACTCCGAACTCCGCACTCCGCACTTCCCCCTCTCCTGCTACGTCCACGTTCCGTTCTGCGTGCATCGTTGCGGTTATTGCAACTTCACGCTCGTGGCGCGGCGCGAGGATTTGATCCCGCGCTACCTCGACGCGGTCGAACGGGAGTTGGCCACGCACGGCGAGCCGAGTGCCGTCGAGACTCTGTTCTTCGGCGGTGGCACCCCGACGCACTTGCCCCCCGCGGCGCTCGAACGACTGTGTCAGTCGGCATTGCGGCAGTTTCCGCTGCTGCCCGGTTATGAATGGAGCGTCGAAGCGAACCCGGCCGATCTCGACACGGAACGCATCGCCGTCTTGCGCGAACAAGGTGTCACGCGTGTCAGCCTCGGCGTGCAATCGTTCTCGGCCGAGAAGCTGTCGCTGCTGGAACGCGACCATCGGGCCGACGACATTCGTCGCGCGGTTGACTTGCTGCGTCCGTGGGTCAAAAGTTTGGCGATTGATCTGATCTTTGGTGCACCGGGCGAAACGCTGGCCGATTGGGAGAGCGACCTGCGTCAGGCGTTAACGCTCGAACCAGATCACGTCTCGACGTATGGTTTGACGTTTGAACGCGGCACGACGTTCTGGGGTCGCAAACTGCGCGGTGAATTGCGAGTGGCCGAGGAAAGCGACGAACGGGCGATGTATGAAACGGCCATCGACACGCTCACCGCCGCGGGCTTCGAGCATTACGAGGTGTCGAACTTCGCTCGCCCGGGCCATCGCTGTCGACACAACGAGTGCTATTGGGATGGTCGCGAGTACTTTGCTATCGGGCCGGGGGCAGCTCGCTATGTCGCCGGGCGGCGCGAGATCAATCACCGCAGCACGACGACTTATATTGAGCGTGTGCTCGGTGGTCGGTCGCCCGTCGCCGATGGCGAAACGCTCAGCCCGGTGGATCGAGCCCGTGAGGCGTTCGTCTTCGGTATGCGGCGACTGCGCGGGGTGCACCTGCCGGAGTTTGCCGAGCGCTACGGCGTTGATCCCCGGCGGCTATTCGCGGCGCAGCTCGCCAAGTACGTGCAACTCGGCATGTTCGTGCAACAGGGTGATTGGGTTCGGCTTACCCGCCCGGGCCTGCTCGTCAGCGATGCGATTTGGCCCGATTTCCTCGCTTGAATGGCGAAATCACAAAACGAACACGGGCGGAGTTCCGGTTAAGAAACTCCGCCCGTGAAAGAATGTTGAGTGGGCGAGAACGTCGAACGACTTACTGCTTTGGCAGGGCGGTCGGCGACTTGCTCAGCGATTGACCTTCGACCGTATCGCCATCGGCAAGCTTCTTTTCGATTGCTGTGCCGAGCGCGAACGCGGTTTGCATCTCTTGCGTGTTGAAGTACGCGTACACTTCGCCGCTGAGGCGCTTGATCTGCTTGGAGGCCAGCTCTTCCCAGCTCATGTTGTTCGCATAGTGCCACGCGGCGACTTGAGCCACGCGTTGCGAGACAGCTCCTTGGCCGAGTTGCTTGAGCACCTCACGCACGGCCGGGTTGCTCGACAGGGCTTCGAGCGGTCGGACTTCATAGGTCATTTGCGGACGGGGCTCGGGCTTGCCATGTTCGAGACACACGCAGGGGACTTTGACTTCGGCGATCGTCTCGGCCGGGATGTTGAAGAAGCCAGCACCACCGCCACCACCACCAGCGCCGCCTGCACCGCCACCCGCTCCGCCCACGCCTTGAGCGCCACCACCCGCGCCGCCGCCGACCCCCGCGCCACCCAATTGGGCCAGCACATGCACGCCTGCAAAGGCTTCAGGCAAGCGAACGTTGAGCGGCTGGTTCGTTCGGTTGGTGATTAGCAGGCGAGCTTCGGTCGAGTCCTTCGTGATCATCTTCACATCGACTTGGCCGGCCTTCATGCCATCGAACATCTCGACCGACGGCGCGGCCGGGTCCATGGGCAACCGCCGAGTCAGTCGAGCCGGCTCGGCCGCCTGAGCGACGCCCGGAATCGAGGCTACCGACAGCAGGCCACAGCCCGCGATGAGAACGCAAATTAGGGTCCGAAACGAGTGGCGCAGGCTCATATCCGCGGGCTCTCGCAGAAAGGGTGCAATGGACAGATAACGCAGGTGACGCCCCCTTAAGGCTTGTGAGGCGACAACTTCCTATGCTAATTCCCGTCCCGGATCGCAACAAAGGAAAAATCCCCGGATTGACAGCACATCGAGGAAAACGATGGTCGCGAATCAGCGTCCGAGCGGAGGATTGCTAGCGGCTCGAAGCAGCGGTCGAACGGCGACAGCCAGTCGGCGGACGGACTTTAACGCCTGGACCAGTCGTATGGATTTTTCCGAATTGTTAATCTTTGCGGGCTGTATGGTCGATCATGTAGGCGTCACCCGGTGGAAGCCCGCCGGGCGAGCATGGTTGGTCTGAAACAGTGGCGATCGGCCGTTAGTTGCTATCTGCCAAGCACTTAGCACCGCAACGCCCGCTGCATGTTCACGCCAATCGTCGCAAGCTCTTTGACAACTTACAGTTAACGCAACAATCCCTAGTCTCACTCGGGAACTGCACGCCGATCATAGACATCGCGGATCGAGGCTCGTGCTTGACACTAGTCTTTATCCCACCTACACTTGGAGCGGTTCCGACATGATATCCACGGGGAGTTTGGGGTTGCCCAAAGCAACCTCGGATACCTCACGACGCGATACAGCGAGGAGACAGGGCACGTGACCAAGAAAGAGATCGTCAAAACCATTTCCGATGAGATTGGTTTGACGCAGTTGAAGACGAAGGAAATCGTTCAGAAGACGTTTGATGCGATCGTGGAAACACTCGTTGAAGAGCGTCGGATTGAGCTGCGAAACTTCGGCGTGTTCGAGGTCAAGAAGCGTGCCGCGCGTAAAGCTCGCAACCCACGCACCGGTGACAAAGTCTTTGTGCCAGCGAAGTTTGTGGTGACGTTCAAGCCGGGCAAAGAGATGGAAGAACGAGTCCGCGAACTCGAACGACGTGAGAACGAAGCCGAGGCGGCGAAGATGGCTGCCGAAGCAGCGGCCACAGGATCGACAACGCCCGCCACGGCACCTGGTTCGACCGAATAGCTTTCGCAAGCTGGAATAAATCACCGAGCTGACGCCCCCTCACAATAGGTGAGCGCGAGTGCGTCGCGATCGCCGCCACGCTCGTCAGACCACAACCGATCAAGGCCCCCACTAATCTGCTCTCGGCGCAGGGCCCGCCCCGCGGTAATGTACCGCCCCCCGCGTAGAAGCCGGCCCGCACCGACGCTTCGACCCCAAGATACATTTGTGTTCGTATTGTGCGTTCACTGTAAAGCGCGTTGATCGTGGCCAAGGTCGTGATCCGAGCGTGGTTGGGTTGCCGAGCAATCGGCCAACTTCGCTGCTGGCACGTCCTGGTTGTCAACGTGACGATGTTTGCTGCTTTCTCACGGAGGAGAAGCGTGATGCGCCGCACCCTAATTTGTGCCGCGTTGCTCGGCCTGATGCTGACGAATTTCGTCGGCTGCATCGGGATGCCGACGCCGATTTACTCGGGCGACCCGAATCGCCGCACCTATCAACTCATCAACACGTCGGAAAACCTCCGTCTGTTCATGGAAGAATGGGAACGGCTGTGGATGCTCGATCAACCAAGCCACCTGACGCCGTACCATACTCACGGCGGCATTATCTAATTGCCCAAGGGGCGATTTAGTAACCGAACGGTCACGCGCGTGCCACGGCCGTGCTCTGCGAGGTCGTGGCATGCTGCATGCGCTGATGACAAGGGGCAGCGAC
>JAEUIL010000264.1 GCA_016794255.1 Planctomycetaceae bacterium
GGCGGCAGTGGCGATAGCGGTGTGTCGACCCGGCTGTTCGGCTCGTTTCTCACTTGGCTGTCGGATCATGATAGCGACGTCTATGTCGTCGCCTCGTGCAACGACATCAGCAAGCTGCCGCCGGAGTTCAGCCGCGCCGAGCGGTGGGATGCCGTGTTTTTTGTCGATCTTCCCGGGCGGGCCGAGAAAGATGCCATCTGGCAACTCTATCTCACGCAGTATGAACTTGATCGCTCGCAGCGGTTGCCGGACGACACGAACTTCACCGGGGCCGAGATCAAATGCTGCTGCCGACTCGCGGCGCTGTTGGACCTGCCGGTGGTGCAAGCGGCGCAGAACGTCGTGCCTGTGGCGGTCACTGCGGCCGAGAGTGTCGAACGGCTACGCACCTGGGCTAGCGGTCGCTGTCTGTCGGCCGACCAACCGGGAATTTATCAGCGGGGCGAAAAGGTGACCGGCACCCGTCGACGTGTCAGTCGCGACGCATCGACGAACTGACTCAGCAGCGGCTTCTCGGTTTCTAACACGTGAGCGGCGGTCGGTTCAACCGGCTGGTCGCTCAATCAATTTATGGAGACCCAATCGTGCCCGATCTCAACGATGGCGAGTCGGTCGAAGTGTCTGGCTCGGCCCGCTTGCCCTATGTGGTGAAAAACGTCGGTGGCGTCTATTCGTGCAGTTGCCCGGCGTGGCGCAACCAGTCGCTGGCGATTGACCGACGCACATGTAAACATCTCATTCGCTTGCGCGGTGAACAGGCCGAAGCCGATCGGATCGCCGCCCCGGTGTCAGCGCCGGTTTGTGAACAGTCACGTCAAGCCCCGGCGTTGCTCTTGGCCGAGACCTGGGACGGTGAGCAAGACGTCAGCGGTTGGCTCATGAGCGAAAAGCTCGATGGCGTCCGGGCTCTGTGGAATGGAAAAGAGTTCCTCTCGCGCAACGGCAATACCTACCATGCTCCAGCGTGGTTCACTGCCGGCCTGCCCAACGTGCCGCTTGATGGCGAGTTGTGGTTGGCCCGCAAGTCGTTTCAGCGCACCGTGAGCATCGTCCGCCGCAGCGATGGCAACCAGTTGTGGCGTGAGCTCAAGTTTCTGGTCTTCGACGCGCCGGCGGTTAACGAGCCGTTCGAGCAACGCATGCAGTTTGTGCGTGAGTGTTTAACCGAGCATTTCGTCCCCTACGCTCAGGCGTTGGCTCAGGAGCGTTGCAAGAACACCAAGCATCTGCTGGCGGAACTCGATCGCCTTGATGCCCTCGGTGGCGAAGGGGTGATGTTGCGACAGCCCGGCTCACGTTACGAGACGGGCCGTTCGGGGACGCTGTTGAAGGTCAAGCGATTCCATGATGCCGAAGCCACGGTGATTGAGCATCTTCCCGGGACCGGTCGACACAAAGGCCGACTCGGGGCGCTCGGTTGCATGTTAACCAACGGCACAACGTTCTCGGTCGGCAGCGGCTTCACGGATGCTCAGCGTGAGCGACCGCCCGCGATCGGTGCCACGATCACGTTTCGCTACCAGGAACTGTCCGACCGCGGCGTACCGCGATTTCCGACATTCGTGCGTGTCCGCACCGATCTGGTGGCCAACTCGTGACCACTGGCCCGACGTGAACCCATTCTGTCCTTATCTCTACTGGAGCATTCACATGACTCGTCGTTTTGAGTTCGTCGGCGGCACGTCCGCCAAGTTCTGGGAAGTGCACGTGTCCGGCGTGGGGGTGACGATCACATTCGGTCGAATCGGCACGGAGGGGCAAGTGCTGACCAAGTCGTTTGCCACCGCAGCCGCCGCCACGAAATACGCCGAAAAGCAGGTCTCGGCCAAGTTGGCCAAAGGCTACGTCGAGTGCCGTAGCCAGGTGAGCGCATAAAAGCGGCCGTCGAGGTGGGGCAGGACACTCAGACGGCCTATTCGGTGCGGTTGGGGCAGATACCGCAACGCATGTCTTGATTTTAGCCGCCTCCCTCACTGAGGCAAGCAATTTTTCCGTGGCTTCAATGTTCACCACTTTTCCAGGGAGATCCTATGTCCACCAGTAGCAACAACGCGTCACGTGCCGATGTCATCGCCGCCCGTCGACTGCGGACCACCATGGCCGCCGTTCGGCTCAGCTTCACGTGGTTCGGAGTCCGTCGCAGTCTGTCGGCCGAGCAGAAAGAGCAAGCTGCCGACTCGTTTGGTGCCGAAGGGGCTTATCTCTCCGCCGCCAAGAAGCTGATTGACACCAAGCACCCGGCCTACAAAACGGTCACTGCCGTTCGTGGTCGGGCCCAACAGTTCTGGCGATCGCTGAGTTTGCCCTATCCCGAGCCCGGCATTCGGCTCATTCGTCAGGACGACATCGCCGCGTTCGACGTGCAGATGACCAGCATGCGGGCCGAGTTGTCCGAAGCGGTCGAGAGTCTGAACGAGCATTACGACGAGTTGAAGTCGGCTGCCCGGGAACGACTAGGCCGGCTCTTCAATCGGGCTGACTATCCTGACTCGTTGCTTGGCCTGTTTCGCATCGATTATGACTATCCGAGCGTCGAACCACCGAACTATCTGCGCGAGTTGAGCCCCGAGTTGTTCCGGCAGGAGCAAGCCCGCGTCGCGGCTCGGTTCGAGGAAGCGGTGCGTCTGGCCGAGGAGGCATTCATCGGCGAGTTCGGCAAGTTGGTAGGGCATCTCACCGAACGACTTAGCGGCAGCGACGATGGCAAGCCGAAGGTGTTTCGCGACTCGGCGATCGAGAACTTGAGCGAGTTCTTTCAACGCTTTCGGCAGTTGAATGTGGGCAACCACGCGCAGCTCGACGAACTGGTCGAACAGGCTCAGCGAGTGGTGCGGGGCGTGCAGCCGCAACAGCTGCGCGATAGCAACTCGCTCCGGCAACAGGTCGCCACGCAACTCTCGGCCGTGCAGTCGGTACTCGATGGTCTGCTCGTTGATCGGCCGCGGCGGAACATCATGCGACCTCGTCAACCGCAGGTGGCGTGATGGAACTGGTTGTCTCGCCCGCTGGCGACGTCCACTACCTCTACGACGAGTCGATCGACTTGGCCTCACTCGGCCCGATGTCCATTCGGCGCGCTAGCCATGTCGAGCCTGACGAACAGGGGCGTTGGTTCGCCGATCTCAGCGTTTCTCATGGCCCGCTGCTGGGCCCCTTCGCGCGTCGCTCGGACGCGCTGCAGGCCGAGGCCGTCTGGCTTTCGGCCCATCGCCTGAATTCGGCTTCGTAAGCCGGTTCGGGTTCTTCAGATCGTTTTCGTCGACCGGATGTTGCCCAGTGCTCCGGTCGTCCGGAGCGGCACAGGCGGTCGGCATTTCCCTGTGGTTTTTTCCCTCTGGAGTTCTGCCATGACCCAAGCTGAATTGGAACGTGAAGTTGCCCAATCCACCGGCGAGTCGACCGCCACGATTCGTCGCCGCGGTTTCAGTCTGATCGTGATGCCCGAGCGCGAGCCGCTGGCAATTGATTGGGACGAGCCACCCCACGCTGAGCCGCCGCGGCCGTTCCGGCGGCGACGCCAGCGCGTTGTGGCCTAGCTCGTCGTTAGTTTTCGGGC
>JAEUIL010000272.1 GCA_016794255.1 Planctomycetaceae bacterium
GCACCAAACGTTCCTCGAGCGGCTGCAAAAACAGCCGGCTCCAGACAGAACGAGGCTTCTCCCGCTTCTTAGCGCTCTTCGCAAACCAGTTCCCAAACCAACGCGAACGTTTCGGGCGAGAACGCTTCATGGCCTTCCTCAGCGATGCCTCGAGCAGCGACTACCTGGCACGTCGAGGTCCCACCTGTGGCGACGCAAATCCAAGCAGACACGAAAGTTGTGACAAGTTCGGCCCAGGTGCTCTTCCATAGCCCTACGGAGCGGACGCGTTGACTCTGGCCAACACACCGCAAAGCACCTGATTTACCGGGTAATTTTCATAATAGGCACGCTCCGCAACCGCAGCAAGTTTTTTGCGGGGCAAACCTTACGGCTTATTTCGCCTATCGGGTCCATACCGGCTCACTATTCTTATGCAGATCGCGACCCGGCATCGAAACGTCGATTCCCGGTTTCCTCGTTAATCGTCTGGTTCTTTGCACCATTCAACGACCGCATTCGGCTTAAGGCCAAGTTACGTAGACGGTTATGACAACCGATGAGCATCTTGCCCCTGTCTTGCGCAGACTGCCAACTCGTACAGGACGATGCCAGCGCAGGTAGCGACATTCAACGAGTCCGCCCCCCGTTGCATGGGGATGCTCACGCGGCGATCGCACACTTGCAGGACGTCGTCGGTCAGCCCGTTCCCTTCACCACCGAACAGAACACCGAGCCGATTCGCTCGCGGGCGGTACCGGTGCAACGGTTCGGACTGATCGTCGAGCACCGTCGCGACCAGTTCCACGCCGTGGACTTCCCGCAGAGTCCGCAAATCATCAAGCAGATCGCTAGACTGCCGGATCGGAAGCCGCAGCAACTCCCCCATCGAGACACGCAACACCCGGCGTGAAAAGGGATCGGCCGACTCGCGGCCCAGCAGCACCGCGTCGACCCCGAGCGCGGCGGAAGTCCGCAGGATGTTGCCCAAGTTGTCGGGGCCTTGCACATTGGGACAAACGACCACCGTCCATGGCGACGTCTCCTTGGGTACGATCGCGGCCAGATCAGGTGTCGCCGGTCGCACACCGCACGCCAACACACCGCGATGAAACTCGAAGCCGACGAGCTGCGGCAACTCATCATCGGCGATCACCAACAGCGGCACCTGGGCCGGAACTTTCGTGACGTAGGTTTCCAGCCAGCGTCGCGCCACCAGCACCGACTGTACCTCCAACCCGCTCGCCAACAGGCGGTCGACAACCTTGTCTCCCTCGGCGATGAATTGCCCGCTCCAACGCGTCAGGTTCGTCTGCTTGAGTTGACGATAGACGCGCAACCGCGGCTCATCCTCGTCAAGCGAACAGGTAACGATCACAGCGGTTCCTCGCGAACTGACATGGATGGTAGTTGGCTCGCCTCGTGAGGCTAGCTATCTTATAGGGCCGCTTTGATTCGTTGCCTACCGCCGGAGTCCCGCCGTGTCCGAGCTTCCTGACAATCCCTTGGTCACCAGTGCGCGCCGCGAAGCGATCGTCGTCGCGCTCATCTGGCTGGGGACTATGCTTTACACCACGTTCTATTGCTACGTGAACGGCTCGAATCGGACGCTGGACGACATCACGTTCGTGCTCGGGTTTCCCGACTGGATCTTCTGGGGCGTGATTGTGCCGTGGTACACGTGCCTCGCCATTTCGGCGGCGTTCGCGTACGGCTTCATGCGTGACGATCCGCTCGGCGACGACGAAGGTCATGGCGAGGTGGCCGATGGATAGCACACCTTCGCCCGGTTTCGGAGCGATCACAGCCTTGCTGGTCGTGATTGCCTGTAGTGTTTGGCTCGGCACGATCGCGCAAAAGGTGATCAGCCGCGGCTCGTTTCTCAGCAGCTACTTTCTGGGCAACCGTGGCTTGGGCGTGTGGACCATGGCGCTGACCGCGACGGTGCAAAGCGGTGGCACGTTCATGGGCTTCCCCTCGCTCGTCTATTCGCACGGCTGGACCGTCGCGCTCTGGATTGGCAGCTATATGATCGTCCCCCTGACCGGCTTTGCGGTCCTCGGTAAACGACTCGCCCAGATCTCGCGTCGCACGGGGGCGATTACCGTGCCCGACCTGTTCGGCGGGCGGTTCAACGATCGCCGCGTGGCCCTGGTCGCATCGCTGCTGATTCTGTTCTTTCTCACCTTCATGATGATCGCCCAGTTCAAGGCGGGCGGTTTGATCATGAAAATCTCGTGGCCCGACAGCGCCACATTGGCCCTGGTCGAAGATGCCTCGGCGAGCGATATCGACTACAAGTATCAGATCGGGCTGATCATCTTCGCGATGACCGTCGTGGGCTACACGCTCATCGGTGGTTTCTTGGCCAGCGTGTGGACCGATCTGTTCCAGAGCGTGCTGATGTTCTTCGGCGTCGTGGGTCTGCTCGTGCTCACGTTCTCCGATCCGGCCGTGGGTTCGCTCGAACAAGCCACACGCGCGGCAGTCGCTCAGACAAACGAGAACTACATCAGCTTTGCGGGCTACGCCAAAGACGGTCGCCAGTTTCTGACACCGGCTTTGTCGATCTCGTTTTTCTTCGTCTGGATTTTTGGCGGCATGGCCTCGCCGGCCAGTATCAGTCGTGTGATGGCCAGCAAAGACACGGGCACCTTGCGGCGGTCGATCGTCGTGTTGGGCACGTACAACGGCCGGATTTATGTGCCGCGGATTTGCATATGCATGGCCGCGCGGGTCATTTATCCCGATGTGGCCAACAGCGACGAGATCATTCCGCGGATGGCGCTCTGGGCGACGCGTGATTTACCCATCGGCTCGTTTTGGGCCGGCCTCATCTTGGCCGCGCCGTTTGGAGCTGTGATGGCAACGGTCAGTTCGTACCTCGTCGTCATCTCGTCCGGCGTGGTGCACGATATTTACCAACGCTTTCTTCGGCCCGAGGCCACCGAGCTGGAGCTCAAACGCGCCACGTATCTGATCATGGTGCTCTTGGGGCTCGTCTGCTGGTTGGCCAACGTGCAGCCGGTGCAGTACTTGCAAGCGCTCGTTGTCTTCTGCACGAGCGGCGGGGCCGCGTCGTTCTTGGTGCCCGCGATCATGTCGGCCTACTGGCGACGCGCCACGCATCAAGGCGCACTAGCCGCGATGATCGGCGGAGCAGCGACGGTGCTCGGCCTGTTCCTGCTCGGCATTTCGAGTTCCGACCCGATGATTGGCCAAGCGACCCGATTCCGCCCGTACTTCTTGTTCGGTTGCGAGCCGGTCGTCTGGGGCATCGCCGTCAGTGCCGTGCTCGGCGTGCTGGTGACGCTGCTCAGTCCACCGCCCGAGCAACATCACGTCGATCGTATGTTCGCGTGAGACAATGTTTCACGCGGCGCGTTTGTGTCGGCAACGTTCGACGAACTGTGCGTAGTCGTGCGGCGTGTCGATACCAATCGACGGCTCGGCCACCACGCCCACGGCGATCGCGTGTCCGGCGTGCAACACGCGCAGTTGTTCAAGTTTCTCAATCTGCTCTAGCGGCGCGGGCGGAAGCGTGGCCAGTTGCAGTAAGAAATTCCGGCGATAGGCGTAGAGCCCCAAGTGTTGCAAGAAGTGCGGCGGCTCGGCAGCCAGCAACTCGTCACGCCATTCGCGCGGGTGCGGGATCACGCTGCGGCTGAAGTACAGCGCCCGACCACGTGCGTCGCAGACGACCTTCACACACGCCGGATCGTTGAGCTTCTCGCGTGTGCGAATCGGCGTGGCGAGCGTGGCCATCGCAAGCTCGGGATTCTCTTCCAGCCGTCGTACGGCGAGATCGATGGTCTCGCCCGAGAGCTCGGGCTCGTCCCCTTGCACGTTCACAAAGATGTCGACCTCGGGATGTCGGCGAGCGACCTCGGCCACGCGATCGGTGCCGCTCGCGCAGTCGACGCTCGTCATCTCGGCGTGACCGCCAAACGCCCGCACCTCGCGGAGAATCTCGTCCGCATCGGTCGCGATGGTGATCCCCTCGGGCAGCTTGGCTTTCTGCGCCGCTTCATACGTGTGCTGAATCAGCGACTTGCCCGTCTCACGCAGCAGCAGTTTGCGAGACAATCGAGTACTGGCCAATCGCGCAGGAATGACGATATGGGAACGGGACATGGGAAAGGCTGAAGGCAAAAGGGAGAAGGATGAAGCCGAACCGCCGAGCATTATGTTCGCGGGCCGTGTTTTTGAGCTACATCAATCACGATGGTCTGCTAGCTTCATCGTTCCGCTTTTATCCTTTATCCCTCATCTTTTTCTTCCCGCTTGATCTGCTCGAGAATCCCCCGATACTGCTCGCCGAACAACAACAGCTTCGCGGCACTGTCGATCGCTTCGGGCCAACGCTTCTGCTTGCGATACAGTTCGGTCAAGGCTTGCCGCGCGTCGAGCATTTGTCCGTCCATTTCACAGGCCTTCTTGAGAGCCGCTTCCGCGTCGGCCAGCTTGCCTAACTGCACGGCGAGCAGCCCCAGGTTGTACTGAATACGGGCGTTGCTCGCGTCGACCTCGGCGGCCTTGCGCAGAGCTTCAAATGCGTCGTTCTGTCGGTCAGGCTTGTCGGTGAGCAGCAGGCCCATGTTGAACAACACGCCGGACAGACGACGGCGTTGCTCGTCGATCGCCGCGAGCGTCGTCGGATTGTCGGGCTGTGCCTGCCGCTCGCCTTCGAGCTTACGCAACGTGCCCGTGGCCAACACAATGCACTCACCGTAGAGCCGTTCGGTTTCGTCATCGCGTTTCTCGAAATGGGCGAGCATCGCGAGATTCATGCGTGCCTGCAGCGCCTGCATTTCATTCGGTCGCAACCGAAGCGCCGTTTGATACTCTTCCTGAGCCCGGGCGCGATCGCCACGGTTCTCAAACGCCAAAGCCAGCTCGATATGTGTGCCGGCATCGTCGATCACTTCTTGCAAACCTTCTTGCCATTCGGCGAACGCCCGTTCGAAGCGCACCTTGTCGGCCGTGGAGAACAAGTCGGGCGGCAAGACCGTCAGCAATCGTGCGGCTTCGGTCCGAACCAGACGGCTCGGATCGGTTAGCAACGGACTGAGCGCCTCGCGCAGCCGAGTCGCGTCACTTTCGGAACGTGGCGTTTGCGCCGCGATCGTGCGCGCGGCGGTGACCCGCACTACGGCGTCCTCGTCTTTCAGCAGCTTCTCCAGTTCCCGTCGCGTCTCGCTGAGTGGATAGTTCACCAGCAGCGACGCCGCACTGGCGCGGACGATCGGACCGACGTTCTTCGCCTGATCGCGATTCCCCTTCCGCTGCGTGAGCTTGAACAGATCGTCCATCGCGCTGGCTTCGCCGCCACGAGCTTGGGCAAACACCTCGCCGAAGTGCGGTTCGTGCTTGCGATTGGGGAACCACTCGGCCACCTGGGCCGCGGCCCAACCGGCGGTCTCGTGCGGCTTGTTGTGACAGTTCTGACACGCGTTCGGCACGCCGAGCTTCACGGTCAGATCGGGTCGAGGCACGCGAATGCTATGATCGCGCCGCGGGTCGACCACCATGTAGTTGCGCGTCGGCATGTGACACTCGACGCACAAGGCACCCACGCCGTCGGGCTTGTGATGGTGATGGGCCGGGCTGTCGTAGTTGCCTTTGCTCAGCGTGTGACATTGCAGGCAGAGCTTGTTCCCCTCGAACTTCACGCGGGTCGAATGCGGATCGTGGCAGTTCGTGCACTTCACCCCTTCGCGGAACATGCGGCTCTGATGGTACGAACCGAGTTCGTACACCTCTTCCAGAATCTGGCCATCGACGTGATACAGGCCGGTCGAAATGAGCTGCTGTTCGTAATGATCGTTGAAGTGGCGCTGAGCCTGATGCCCGCCGCAGACGACGCGGCGATGTGAGTGACACTTAGCACACGCTTCGAGCTCGGCGACGTTGCTCGACTTGAGCTGCGCCAGGCCGTAGCCCCAGTGACGGTCCCAGAATAACGACTTAGCCTGAGCAAGATCGACGTGAATGCTGCCCGGCCCGTGACACGCTTCGCAACTGACGTCGATCTCGCTGAAGGTGGTGTGGTACGTGTTCTTCGCGAGATCGAAATTCTTGTGCACGTTGGTCGAGTGACACTCGGCACACATGTAGTTCCAGTTCGAGCCTCCCTGCGTCCAGTGCAGCCAGTCGTCGGGAGCGATCCGTTCGTGCGGGTGGAGGTCGAACCACTGTTGTTTCTTCGTATCCCAACAGACCGACAGCACCTGCACACGTCCGTCGGGAAACTCGACCATGTATTGCTGCAAGGGACGCACGCCGAACACGTACTTGATCGCGAACTTTTCCGGTTTGCCGGTCGGTCCTTCGGTCGTGGCAAAGAACTTGTCCCCCTCGCGTTCGAATAGCGTCTTCACGCCCAGGTGCTCGAACTCGACATGATCGAAGTTGCCGAGCACCGTCTCGGGCGTGGCGAGGTCCATCGCCAGATCGTGATCCGAGCCGGTCCAGTTTTTGTGCTCTTGTTGGTGACACTCGATGCACGACTGCCGACCCACATATTGCGGCTGGGACTCGGGCGGCACGACGCTCCACCAGTCACCGGCAATCAACGAGCCCGTGATGAGCACGAGTACGAGCAGGAACCATTTCACACGCGACATGGCATCATCCGTTGGGCACGCGCCAGCGCGTGCCATAATGTTCAATGACTGAAGAGTCCTGCCTGCCATGGCACCCGTGCGCGATCCCGTCGCTCTTGCTTCCAACTCACTCGGACCGACCGACGCGAGGCACGCGAGACGCGTGCCCAACGTGTTGCAGCCGATGATTCTGTTTCCGCCGCACAGCGTCGAGGCACGCCTGCATTCTACGCTCT
>JAEUIL010000285.1 GCA_016794255.1 Planctomycetaceae bacterium
CACGATCGCTTCATTGCAGGCGACGCGATAGAGCCACGCTCGCAGCGACTCGTTCTGCGCCGTGTGCCCTTTCTCGATCGCTTTGGTGAACGTGACCTGTAGCACGTCGTTGGCCTGTTCGACATTCCCGAGCATGCCGACCAAGAAGCGTCGCAACTCGTCGGCATGCGCGACAAACAACGACGCCACGAGCGCGGGGGCAAGTCGCTCGGGCGGCGGCGGGTCGGCGGGCGGAGAGGGGTCGTCGATCGGCTTCAAGGTGGCGAGCCAACTGCGGGTATGCGAAGCGCGGCAGGGTGCTTCTGTTATACACCGGCCAGCGGCTGAAGTATCGCGTTCTTGTCCGGATCGCCCCTCGACACGTCGAGCCCCGCACAGACTACGGCTCGGTCGACTCGCGGAGGGAAATCTGCTCGGTCGGCTGGTGTCGACTGGCTTCTTCCATTCGACGCTGCCGTTCCTTGAGCAGCTCGACCGCACCATGATGCCGTGACTGCACGCCCGGTTGCGGAAACAAGCCGCCGCCCAGAATGAGCAGCGCCAAGATCAGCACCGCAAATCGCTCGCGCGGACCGATTTGCAGCGACACGGTCGACAGATAACGCGTGCCGGTGAAGAGATAAAAGTAGGCCCGAACCACCGCGATGCCGTTGAACGCCATCGCCGCGACGACCGCAAAACCGATGTAAGGATAGTCGTACTGATATTCGAGCACCGTGCCATCGATGAGCATTTCGGTACCGATGAAACCGAGCGTGCCCGGAAAGCCAACGCAGGCCAAGCCCGTGATCAGAAAGCAGACCGCCAGCGCCGGCGTGTGTTCGTAAAGACCTTGGAACTCGGTGAGCGACAGTCGGCCGCGACGAGCTTCGAGCGCCCGCAGGGTGATGCCAAACCCGCCGAGCGAAAGCAGGATCGACAACCAGACGCACAACGCTCCGCAGAGCGCGATGGTCGAAACACTTTCCAGGCCCGTCATGACCAGGGCCGTATGACTGAGCAGAATGTACGTGAAGCAGCGGCGGGCCTCTTTCTGCACGATCGCCATCGCGCCGGCATAGACGGACGTGATGATCGAGATGATGCCGATTAAATGCAGCACATTATCCGACGCGATCGGCACGACCAACCGCGTGGCCAGATACGCGCCAGCGACCGGCGTCGAGAACAGCAATGCGGTGCCGAAGGTGGCGTGTTCGTACAGATCGGTCAGCCAACAATGCACGGGCACGATCCCGGTACGAATGAAGATCGCTCCCAAGAGCGGCACGATGGCCCACATCGAGTGCAGATGATGCCGGCCTTCGAGTTCGACGACATACCAGCCGCCCGCGAGCAGCACGATAAACAGCATCATGTGCAGTGCGTAGACTCCGGTACGTTTGCCGCGCGAACGGAGCTCAATCCACGGCGGAATCGTGTGTAAGGACGCGAGTGCAATGAGCAACCAGGGCTCTTTGCAACTGAACATGCCGAGCGTGAGCGACAGCGACACCAGCGTCCAGGCGAACGAAAAACGCCGCATTTTCGTCCGTAGCGTGGTGGCGGTCACCAGCGTAAAGATCAGCGCGATCATCGGCAGCAGTGGGGCGCTCAGTTCGTCAATGACGAGCAATTCGCGACCAAACCAACTTCGCGTCAGATCCCAATGGTCGTGAGCCTCGAAGGTATTGAGCAGCGAAAAGTCTTCCCACTCGGCGAGCGTGAAGGCGAACGTGATCGTCGAAACAATCAGGCACCACTGACGCGCTAGCCGAACGTCCTTGATGAACTGCAATCCGATCGCACCCAGCAGGGGAACGAGGATCGACAGCTCGAGCCATGGCAGATGCAGTTCGGGCATTACAACTCGTCCGTCGATTGAGCAGGAAGAACTCGGTCCGAATCACGCGATGGCCCGCCCGAGAGCAGGTCCGTCCAGCGACGTTCGAGCCCGTCGCAGATGCGGAACACCTTGAGAAACGGAGCCACAAACACATTCAGCAAGATCGCATCGAGATAGCCCCGCTCGGCTGCCAATCTATACAGCCAGTGACGCGTTCGATCCGAGAAAACTCGCCCCCAGATGCCGATCGAGTGTTCCAACTTGGAACCCAGGAGATTCTCAAGCACGCGATAGTCGTGGAGCAACGTCGGGGCACGGAGAAACTGCAAGGTGCGAAAGCAGCCATGGCCCAAGATGTGAATCAAGGCGATGTAGCGGAAGCCCAGGCCGATCTCGGCGACGATGAGCCCGACCTGCGTGAGTGAGGCAAATGACAGGGCCGATTTGACGTCGGTCTGCGCGCGACCCGAGAACGCGGCGAAGAGCGCAGTCGTTAGCCCCACGCAGACGATCGTACCCGCCAGCAGCGACGACTGCTCGATCAGCGGCGAGATTCGCAACAGCAGGAATGCGCCAAGGTGCACTGACAACGCGCCATAGAACACGGCACTCGACGGCGTGGGGCCTTCCATCGCGCGAGGCAGCCAGCCCGAAAAGGGAACCAAAGCACTTTTGGCCGACGCCGCAATCAAGAGCAACAAGCCCACGATGAAGGCGTCGTTGGCACCGATGCTGGTTTCCCCTAACGGCCAAGGTCCGCCGGTGATCAGATGCGTGAAGTCGCCATGGCCGCTGAGATGATGCAGCAGCAAGGCCGCGATCAACAGCGCCGCGTCACCGACCCGATAAATCGACCAGACGTGCAATCCATTGCGGCACGGTGCTGGGCGATCGTGAAAGTAGGCGACCAGTAACGCCGAGCCGAGCCCGACCAACTCCCAACCCGCGAACAACGTTTCGATCGTTCCCGCGACCGAGGTCACGACCATGCCCAGCAGGAACAAGCAGTAGAGCATGAAGAAGCGATTGAAGCCGCGGTCTTTATGCAAATAGCGATTGGCGAACGCGCCGATCGTGCCGCACAGGACAAACGACAAAATTACGAACGGCACGCTCAGTCGATCGAAAATCAGCTTGATATAGAAGTGGTAGCTATCACCGTCGCCGTGCCCGACCTCGACCCAATTGCCGACGCGAATGTCGACGAAGCGGCGATCTTCGAGCAGCATCCACGCGAGCATCGCCACCGCGGCAAGCAGCCCCGTCACCACGCCCGTCTGTACAACGCGACTGACCGTGCGCTCGTCGAGCGGCCGATCGATGATCGACGATGCGCCCAGAATCATCACCAGCAACGTCGGCGCTCCGACGACGATGTAGCCCAGCAGCACCGGCAAGGGCAATCCTAAATACGGGCTGTCCATGAGCTCACTTCAGCGAGGGGTCAATGATGGCAAACTCAAGATTGTCACGCCACCCGCGATACCAATCGAGCGACGACGGAGTCCGTGGCACTTGCTGACCCTGCGGCTCGTAAGGGACGAACTGACCATCGCGAAACACGGTCAATTGCGAGGTCACGGGATCGAGCAACGACAATAGCGACCAATGATTCCGCAGAATTCGACCCACCGTCGGATTGCGATCCATGATACTCGTGATCAACGCCGGTGTGGTTTCCAGCACGAACATCAGCCGCACCGGCTCGTGAATCTCGACGCCCTGAAACGGCAAGCCGGGGCGCAGATCGCTCGCGGCACCGTCCATTACGCCGAGCAGCGAGGTGATGTTGTGCGGCAACTTGGTGCCACATCCCCAGCCCACGTTATCGATCGCCGAGAACGTGTACTGCAAGTTGATCCCCTCGCAGACCGGAATCACCGCACCCAAAATCCGGGCAAGGATCGTGGCTTGATCGTCGTCTTGCGTGGGGTCGTACGACATCAGGAACGAGCGACGATCGAGATACAGCCCGCGGGTCCGAGCACGTCGGCCCACGATGCAGATCGCGTTCGACGCATTGCCGTATTCCGGACGCGTCTCGGCGAGGTCTTCGCCTCGCCCTTCGACATGCCGTCGCGCCGCGGAGAATGACATATTCAGCGGTGCCGAGGCAAACCGCCGACAGCGCTCGTGCGCGTTGCGCTCGCAAACCATGTCCAGCTCATCACGTGCTCGCAGAAAGTCATGCACATGCGACGGCGGCAGCAAGTCGAGATCGAAATACGCGATCGAGTCGTTGCAAGTGTTGTGCAAACCGCCGACGAAATAGGTCGAGTCCGGCAGCGACAAACCGCGTGAATCAAGAATCTTGCGCACCCGATGGTCGTTGAGCATCGCCGCCAGCGCGCGGGCGTTGGGACCACCGGCACCGCCGGAACACGCGCCGCAATCGTACGCCGAGCGATGCGGATTGTTGAGGCAGAACGAACCGTGCCCAAGCAAGAACACGAGTCGCGCGAAACCCGAGGTGAGCCCGATATCACGCAACGCACGTTCGGCAAGGTTTGCCATCTCCTCGACTTTGAACCCGATTTGCCCCTCGCCGGGTCCGGCAGTATCTGACAGGCGATCCATCACCAAACGCGTGACCCGCGGAGGAGCGACGAATGAACTGGCTTGTTTGGACAAACGGGCGGTGAGCCGCGGGAACAGCACTCGGGCCACGAGCGGAATCGACGCTAAGACACCCAAGCTGCCGGTCAACAGCGCCCCGAGGGCGATGCTGCGACTGCCGAAGTGAATTCGTTGCGTCGCCTCGCCGATCGCTTTGCGAGTTGCCGCTCGTCGCCGACTGGACTCTTCCAGGCTGAGCACGACTTCCTCGGTGAGCCAGAACTGCGGTTTCACCACGATCGGACAGAGCGGCACGAAATGCGCGTCCGCCGCGCCGCGATAATAGATCGGAATGCCGAAGAACCCGGCGGTGCTGAACGTCTCTGCGTCGGGAACTTGCTCTTCGAGATGACGTCGCAGCGATTCCTCGCGGGCATCGATGCAGGTGACGATCTGGAAACGGGGCGAGGCGATTCGCTCGGCCCGGCTTGGCGTATGGACCGCGAGCGCATCCAACGCCAACACATGAATACGCCGCTCAAACGCCTCGTGAAACAGTCGGCGTCGCTTAATGCTGTGAAAGTCTTCGATCTCGGTAACAATCTCATTCCATTCCGCTTTGTTGAGGCGGAACAACTCGGCTGGCGACCACTCCAGGAGTTGCGCCAATTGAAACAACTGGAACGCACGCTGATCGATAAAGTTTGGCGAGGATGGGGAGTGTGCCGCCTGGGCCCGTTCGCGTAGTTCGGCCAGCGGCCCCTTCAGTGCGGAATGACGTC
>JAEUIL010000334.1 GCA_016794255.1 Planctomycetaceae bacterium
GCCGTCGACCACGACCGCTTGATTGACGTAACGACCTTTCCCCTGGGCGACGTCGAGCGCACACTTGGCCACGGTCGTGACCGTGCGACCTTCGATGACGTCGGCCGCGGTGAGGATTTCAACGCCGTGGCAAACACTGGCGACCGGCTTCTTGTGCTCGAAGAAATGCCGAGTGATCCGCAACAGATCGGTGTCGTAACGGATGTACTCGGGTGCCCGACCGCCGGAGATGAACAGACCGGCGTAGTCATTGGGGTCAACGTCGCGAAACGCCACGGTAGCTCGCAGATGATAGCCGGGACTCTCGCGGGTAATGTCCCAACGCGGCTCGCCCGGCGGAATCTCGTGCATTACGGTGTGATACAGCCGCGCCTCGGGACCCGCGACCACCGCCTCGAACCCATCCTCGGGCAGACGAAAGATCGGGTAAAAAGTATCGAGCGTTTCGGTCGCATCGCCGATAGGAATCAAAACCTTGGGCATGAGGGAGAAGTGGCTTGAGGTGGTGAGGGGAGGGGAAATGCAAAATGAGAGGTGCAAAGTGCAAAAGGCAAATTGGGTCGGCTCGTTAGTCCTCATTCCTCACTTTGCATTTGTCACTTTGCACTTTGCATTGATTTCTTACGCTTCGTCATCGCTGAGCAGGAAGGAACAAATGCAAAATGACAAGTGCAAAGTGCAAAACGCAAAGTGGGTCGATCCCTGCCTCTCACTTCTCACTTTGCGTTTTGCACTTTGCACCTTGCATTTCTCCTCTTACCTTCCCACTCCCGCTCGTTTCCACGCCGCCGCCAGCACATCATAACTGCGTTGCACTGCGCGACGCGGATCGTAATCCGGGCGACCATGGATCTGGGCACTGACCTCGACCACGACATGACCGCGATAGCCGTGGCTGGCCAACAGCCGGGCGTAGTCAGTGTAGTCGGTCGATCCTTCGCCGGGGAGCAGGAATTGCAGTTTGCTCGTGTCGGCGACCCGATCTTTGACATGCACGAACGGGCAAAACGGCAGCAGCTCGCGCATCGTGTCGGCCAGCGACATACCGCGATGCTCGTAGTGACTATAGTCGTACACCAGCCGCAGCCAAGGGCTGTCAATTTGTCGCACGAGCGCAATCGCGTCCTCGGGCCGATTCAACGCTCCGCCGGCATGCGGTTTGACGCACACGACCAGCTTCGCTTGCTCGGCGATTCGCGCCCACTCGGCGATCCGGTCGGTCGCGAGTTGCTTGAACTCGTCCCATTGCCCCGGCTTGCCGCCGATGATCGTCTCGAGTGGAGGGGGAGCATTGGGAGCCAACTCATGGGCCAACTCAGCCGCGGCCTTGATTCGGTCGAGCTGCTCGCGATGTTTCGCCTCGTCGGCCTGGACCGGTAAGTTGTCCATCAGGCCCGAGACGTTCAGCTTGGAGTCGGCCAGCTGTTTGCGCAGCGCCGCTCGGGCCGATTTGGAGAGTTGTTTCGGCTCGCTGGGGTACGTCGACATGAGCACGAGTTCGACGCTGTCGTAGCCCGTCGCAGCGCAGAGTTTGATGCCATCGCTCAACGACCATTTCGGCAGTCCGTACAGACTGAAGCCAAGGCCGATCTTGGCGTTCGCTTCTTGGGCCGCACCCAGCGTTGATGTGCCGAGCGCGGTCGTGGCAAACCCGGCGAGTGCAGCGCGTCGTGAGATGGTAGGTTGCGTCATCGGCGACATTCCTCAGTCAAGTTATTGGCGGTCGTCGCGGGCTCCGTGGACGACTCGCAAGATATCAACGCCCTCGGCGATGGGGCGATAGTAAATGACATAGTTGCCGTGACAAAATCTCCGCAACGGACCCCAGCGACGGCTTTGGTAACGCTCGCCCAACAGAGGTTGCGAGGCCAACGTGCCAAAAAGTTCTTCCAACGTGACGAGCCAATCATACGCGGCCGCCGGATTGTCTGCAGCAATGTGCTCCACAATCTCGTGCAGGTCGGCATCGGCGAGCGCAGCACTTTGCCCATCAAGCGCCGCCTGAGTTGCGATGGGCGACCGAGCGGACCTTTTGACGCAGCGATTCCCAATCGGCCGCGGTCATCTCGCGGGACTGCCCGGCATTGGCGGCCTCGATTGCGGCATCGACCAGGGCTGCGTGTTCGGCGGGAACAAAGGGAATCGCCTCGCTCTGCTCACGAAGCGCACTCACCGCGGCATCGAGCGCTGCCTCGGTCGAAGGAAAAAGCCCCTCGGCGATCGCTCGGTTCAGAAACTGCTCATTCTGGGGTGATAAGCCGTTAGCCATAGTTTAACTCTAACACGGCCTGTGGGAGCTCACAAGAAAAGCAGCGTTGCCTTGGATGAAGTAGATGGGGGAAAGATTCACCACGGAGACACGGAGGTCACGGAGAAGAATATCGAGAGAATACGAGATCATTCTCAGTTTCTCGTCCACTTTGATCGAGTACGGTCCGTTGCATTTCTCCTGTACTTTCTCTGTGTCCTCCGTGCCTCCGTGGTGAATCTCCCCCGTCTTCTCGCTCGCCTCTAAACTTCACGTTCGTTTGAACTGCTTGTCCAATTCTTCTTTGGTGAACACCAGCATCGTCGGTCGACCGTGAGGACAATGATGCGTGTCTTGCGCCAAGTGCCGTTGTTCCAAGAGCGCGTCGACTTCGTCCGGCGTGAGTGGGTCGCCCGCTTTCACCGCCGCTTTGCACGACATCATGTGCAGCAGCTCGTCGATCAAATCACGGCGTTCGAGTTGCCGGTTGCCGCTGGCGAGTTGATCGACCATCGCCCGCAGCACCTCGGCCGGCCGAAAGTGCCGCAGCATCGCGGGATAACTCGTGACGAGAATCGTGTCACCACCAAACGGCTCGGTGTTCAGCCCGACCTGGGCGAGCGACGCGGCATGCTCTTTCACCAAGCCCGCCTCGGCCGGGCTCAAGTCGACCGGCTCAGGCACCAGCAACTGCTGCGTTTCGAGCGCTCCGCTGAGCACTTTTTCACGCAGTTGTTCGTACAACACGCGCTCGTGCAACGCATGCTGATCGATCACGATCATCCCCTCGGCGCTCTCGGTAATCAGATAGCGATTGTGCAGTTGGAGCGCCCGGGATGTGGGCAAGTGTGGAGTTGGGAGTGCGGAGTGCGGAGTGGCTGATGGGGACGCGACAACCGGGGGCGACATGTGCGGTGCGGGGACGCTATCGGAGCGGAGTTCGCCGCGCGGCGGGAGCACGCGATTGACCGTTAGTGGTGCATGCTGCGAACGCAGCGCCGCGAAATCAAGCACCGGCTGACGTGTGACCGGCGGCGCTGCGTAATCGTTGCCGCTCGGCAGCGCCGTGGGAGCGACGCTCGCCAATTGACCCTTGGCCCAATCGACTAACTCACGGCGGCGTTCGAGGGCAATCGCCGGATCATGCGCTCCCGCGGGATCGTCGTTCGTTGCGGCGGCGCCGACCGGTTCGAGCTTGTGCGTCAAATCGGTTGTGAGAAACTTGGTGCGTAAGGTACCGAGCAACTGCGAGTACAACCGCGAGCCATCTTGAAATCGCACCTCAAGCTTCGTGGGATGCACGTTCACGTCGACCAAGTCGGCCGGCATGCGAATGTTCAAGAACGTGATCGGATAGCGGCCGGTCAGGATCAAGCCGCGATACGCTTCGCTCAAGGCATGTTGCAGCGCACGATCGCGAATCGCGCGACCATTGAGGAACAGATATTGCATCTTATTGTGCGACCGACTCTGGCTCGGCCGGGCGACATAGCCGGACAGCTCGACCTGTTCGTCGCGGCTTTCGAGCCAAATCAACTCGTCGGCCAACTCGGGACCAAAGAACCGGCCGATGCGCTCGCGGAGATCATCGGTCGGCGGCAGTTCGTGCATCGCACGATTGTTGTGCCGCAACGTGAAATGGACCTGCGGATAGGCGAGCGCGATCCGGGTAAAGGCCTCGCCGATGTGGCCCAATTCGGTCTGGGCGGCCCGCATGAACTTGCGTCGCACCGGCGTGTTGAAGAACAAGTTGCGAACTTCAATCGTCGTACCGGGCGGCGAGCTGCACGGCGTGATCGGCGACAACTGTCCACCGACGACTTCCAACTCGGCCCCGGCGTTTTCCTCGGGCGGTCGCGAGCGGAGCGAGAATCGACTCACTTCGGCGATCGACGCCAGCGCTTCGCCTCGAAAGCCCATCGTGGCGACTTGAAACAGATCGTCGGCCGTGCGGAGCTTGCTCGTGGCGTGACTCGCGACGGCCAAGGTCAACTCGTCGGCCGGAATGCCGCCGCCGTTGTCGACGACCCGGATGAGTTCCATCCCCCCTTGCTCGACAGTCACATCGACGCGCGTCGCGCCAGCGTCCAACGAGTTTTCGACCAACTCTTTGACGACGCTCGCAGGCCGTTCAATCACCTCGCCCGCCGCGATCTTGTTCACGACGCTGGTGGAGAGTTGTTGGATGCGCGGCATTGGGGGAGGGAAGGTGAGTAAGTGAGTAGGTGAGTAAGTGGTGTAGGCGACCCGAGCAAGAGAGGTGTCGCTTACAACTCGTACTCTTTGATCTTGCGATAGAGCGTGCGTTCGCCGATTTTGAGCAGTGCCGCGGCTTCTTCGCGATTGCCGCCGCACATCCGTAGCGTCTCGCTGATGAACAGCTTCTCGATTTCGTCCAAGGGGCGACCGACCAGACTGCTGAGTTGGCCGTCGACGGCAGCCGGCGCGATCGTCGCTCCTTCGGCACTTTCGCTCGCGTCGGCCAATTCGCTGGGCAGATCATCGAGATCGAGCACGCCGTCGAGATCGACCACCACCATGCTCTCGATCACATTGCGTAACTGTCGCACGTTGCCGGGCCAATCGAACGCCATGATCCGCCGACGCGCCGCGGCCGACATGCTTTTCACCGGCTTGTCATGTCGCTTGGCGAACAGTTTCATAAAGTGCTCGATCAGCAGCGGAATATCGGCGCTCCGCTCGACCAATCGTGGCAACACGACCGTGACCACTTTGAGCCGGTGATACAGATCGCTGCGAAACGTGCCGGCAGCAATCTGCTGTTCGAGATTGCGATTCGTGGCCGAGAGAATGCGAACGTTGACCTTGATCGGTTCGTTCGAGCCGACGCGCGTGATCTCGTTGTTCTCGAGCACGCGCAGCAGTTTGATCTGCGTGGCCATCGGCATATCGCCGACTTCGTCGAGAAACAACGTCCCGCCGTTGGCGTATTCAAATTTGCCGACGCGATCACTCGAGGCATCGGTGAACGCGCCGCGAATGTGACCAAACAACTCGCTCTCGAGAATGTTCTCGCTGAGCGCCGCACAGTTGAGCGCGACAAAGGCTTTGTTCTTCCGCGGGCTGTTGTGATGGATCGCCTGCGCGACCAGTTCCTTGCCGGTGCCGGTCTCGCCCTGGATGAGGACGGTCGCATTCGTGGGGGCGATCCGCTTGAGCAGCGAGATCACCTCGTTCATTTTCGGACTGCTGCCGACGACACCTTCAAAGCCGAAGCGTTCGTCGAGCCGACGGTGAAGTTCGGCGTTGGCCAGACGCAGCCGGACCGACTCGCCGGCACGTTGGACCACAGCCCGCAGTTGCTGCAAATCGAGCGGTTTGAGCAGGTAGTTGAACGCGCCGTGCTTCATTGCCTCGACGGCCGACGGCACCGAGCCATGTCCCGTGACGATAATAACTTCGGCGGTCGGCAGCTCTTGCTTGACCCGGGCGAGGATGCCGAGTCCATCGACGTCGGTCATCATCAGATCGGTTACGACGACATCGAACTCGTCGTTCTCGATCTTGCGGACACCATCGGCCCCGCTGGTGGCGATCGTGATCGGATAGCCGACGCGTTCCAAAGCTTCGCCCACCACGTCGGCATGGGCTGCGTCGTTGTCGACGATCAGGACCCGCACGCTACGCGCCGGAAAGTCGTTGGTGTCATCGGGTTTGGAGTTCGGCATGAGCGATATCATACCGACGGCGGCGAAACGACGGGAGGGGTTGGCGATGGGGAAGTAAGGGGACGCAGATGAACGCGGATTAACGCAGATGGGATGCAGATCGCGGTCAAGAAAGACATCGGTACGCATTGACCGTCAATTCAAGACGTTCGATCCCTTTACTTTGTTGGGTTCGTCATTCGAACGACATCTGCGTCCTATTTGCGTCTATCCGCGTTCATCTGCGTCCCCGTTCATATCACTCGTCGGCCAGCTTAAACCAACCCGTTTCTCACCGCCCAGACCGCGGCTTGCGTGCGATCGGCGACGTCCATCTTGCGCAGCAGATGTTGCACGTGTTCTTTGACCGTCTCGATGCTGATCGATAACGACTGGGCAATCTCTTTGTTGCTCAGGCCGAGCGCCAAGTGACGCAGCACCTGGGTCTCACGCTGGGTCAGTTGAATGTCCGAGCCCGCTTGCTTCTGCCGCGTGGCCATCGTGCCGGCCACTTTGGCGAGCTCGCCGTACTCCGAAGGCGCGCGGCCTTCAAAAGCGGCGCGGATCGCGCCGACGAGTTGCTCTTGGCTCGCGCCTTTGAGCACGTAGTCATGCGCGCCCATCGCGTTGGCCCGGGCCATGTACGTCGGGTTGTCATACGTCGACAACATCACGACCTTGGCGGTCGGCACATCGCGACGGATCTCTTCAATGGCGGTCAGACCATCGGTGTCATTCATCCGAATGTCGAGCAACACCACGTCGGGCGTGTGCTGCTTGGCGAGAGTCACCGCCTCGGGCCCGCTCGCTGCTTGGGCCACGACCTCGATATCAGTGCCGGACAAGAGACTGATTATCCCTGTTCGGACCAATTCGTGATCATCGGCAATCAAAAGGCGAATCGACATGCGTGCAACCTCGGACAAGAGATGAGAGTAGAGCCAAGAATCGCGCCCCCGCGATAACGAACAATCGTTCAATTCTACCGTTCAAACAGAGTGCTGACCAATCCCTACGAGAGCGGGAGAGGGTGAGAGCCCCCAAAATCAGCACAATTCGCACAATCGGTCTGGCCTGGATCGGGACAGCTGGCACGCGCGACACGTTTGTTGACCGAGGGCAACCTGCGACGTAGATGATTGTCGACGGAGCGGATTTTCCCCATCGTTTGCGGTCGTCGTTGCGCCTTGGTAACGCGGCCACCAAGTAACTACGCCCCTGATGCATTGACCCGGCCGATTGCACCCCTGCAATCACCCCAGCGGTCCGCATCGCCACCTGCCAACCATCCGTCGAGGTCGCCGTGAAACCGAAGCCACCCGTCAAAAAAGCTTCGCTCCTGCTAGTCGATGACGATCGTCACATCCTCGACGCCATGGGCGGTTGGCTCCGCGAAGTGGGCTACGAAGTCGACGTCGCTCCGAGCGTGGCCGTGGCCACCAGCGCACTCGGCAAACGGACCTATGACTTGGTCCTGTGCGATATCCGTCTCGGCGACGGCGATGGTTTCGATGTGCTCGAAACTTGCCGCAAACAATATCCCGAGACGATCGTTATTCTGCTCACCGGTTACGGCACGGTTGAAACCGCGATCGAAGCGATTCGCGCCGGCGCGTTCGATCTGTTGACCAAACCGTTGATCGACGAAGAGCTCGAAATGGCGATCGAACGTGCGCTCAACACGCGCCACGTGATCGAAGAGAACAAGAATCTCAAGGCTCAGCTCGATCTGCGCTTCGGCTTAGAAAATATCGTCGGCCATGACCCGCGGATGCGCAAGGTCTACGATGTGATCGAAGCTGTGGCTGATACCAAGGCGACGATCGTCGTGACTGGCGAGAGTGGCACGGGCAAGTCGATGCTGGCCCGAGCGATTCATCGCCGCAGTGCGCGTCGTGACAAACCGTTTGTCGAAATCGCTTGCGGAGCTCTGCCCGAGACGCTGCTCGAAAGCGAACTCTTCGGCCATGTCGCCGGAGCGTTTACCGGTGCGTCGAGCGACAAGGTTGGCAAGTTCAAGCAGGCTGACGGCGGCACGATTTTCCTCGACGAGATCGGCACCGCGCCGCTGAGCTTGCAGGTCAAGTTGCTCCGCGTGTTGCAGGAGTTTGAGTTCGAACAAGTCGGCGGCTCGAAGACGTTCCGCGTCGACACGCGCGTCATCTTGGCGACGAACGAAAACCTGGAGCAGATGGTCGCTCAGGGCAAGTTCCGGCAGGATCTGTACTATCGCATCAACGTCATCAACGTCGAGTTGCCGTCGCTGCGTGATCGGCTCTCGGACATTCCGCTGTTGGCGCAGCATTTCCTCGAACGTGTCGTGAACGAGTCGGGCAAGAAGGTGCGCGGCTTCAGCGACGAATCGCTCGATGCTCTGCAACGCTATCGCTGGCCGGGCAACGTGCGTGAATTGCAGAACCTGATCGAACGGGCCGTATTGCTCAGCAAGAGCGACACGATTCGGCTCGAAGACTTGCCGCAAGCGGTGCTCAATACGGTGCCGGTGTCGGTCGAGACCGGCGACGCTGCCAATCTGAAGACGGCCATGCAGGGGCCCGAGCGGCAAATCCTGCTGAAGATGCTCGAAGATCATCATTGGAATCGCCAAGCGACTGCCGCCGCGCTGGGGATCAATCGCACGACGCTCTACAAGAAGATGAAGCGATTGGGGCTCTATGAGCCGCCGCTGCATGCAGCGCGATAAGCTGTCGTAGGGTGGGTCGAGTCCGCGAGGCCCACGCTGCTGAATGTCGAATACTGAAGCTTCAATGCCGAAAGCAGCCCGCATGCCGGATGACTAACGATCATTCGACATTCGGGCTTCGTCATTCTTCCGGCATTCGGATTTCGACCTTCGTCATTCTCCCCCTCCGCCCGCTTGAAACCGTCGCTGCCAGAGGCGTAAAATCGTAGTTGCACCGTGATTTTGCCGTGCTCGACCGCACGGCCTCTGTGCCCTCACTACGAAACGCAGTTCGCTCATGGCCGACGATTACTACAAGACCCTGGGAGTCGCGCGCGACGCCTCGGCCGAGGCGATTGGCAAGGCGTATCGCAAGCTCGCCCGCAAGCACCATCCCGACGTCAATCCCGACGACAAAACCGCCAAGAAGAAGTTCCAAGAGATTCAGCACGCCTATGATGTGTTGAACGACCCGAAGAAACGTGAACTCTACGATCGCTTCGGGCCGGGGTTCGAACAGGCCGGCGCGGGCGCGAGTCCCGGCGGTGGCGGTTGGCCCGGCGCGGGCGGCATGCCACCGGGAGCCGAGAATGTCGACTTCTCGCAGATCTTCGGCGCGGGTGCCGGCGGCTTCGGCGATTTTTTTAGCCAGTTCACGCGCGGCGCTCAAGGTCGACCGGGCAACGGTCGTCGGCGCCGCACGATGCACGAACTCGAACGCGGCGCGGATGTCGAAGCCGAAGTCGAGATTCCATTTACTGTGGCGATCCTGGGTGGCAAGCAAGCCCTGACGCTCAATCGCGGCGGTCAGGCCGAGACGATCACGGTCACGATTCCGCAGGGGATTGAGGAAGGGAAGAAAATTCGTCTGCGTGGACAAGGTCAGCCGGGGCCCGTGGCTGGCACCGATCCGGGCGACTTGCTCGTGACGATCCGCGTGGGCTCGCATCCCTTTTTCTCCCGCAAGGGTGACCATCTTTACGTCAAGCTGCCGGTCACGCTGCGCGAGGCTGCCGAGGGTGCGAAGGTCGACGTGCCCACGCCGCAAGGAACGGTGTCGCTGCGTGTGCCGCCGGGAACGTCGAGCGGTGCCAAGCTGCGCGTCCGCGGCCACGGAGTTCACGCCAAAGGCAAGAGCGAGCCGGGCGACTTGTACGCCGAAGTGCAGATCGTCATGCCTCCGCAGCTGACGGAACATGACCTGGAGTGGATCCGCAAGCTCGACGAGCGACATCCCACCACGCCGCGTGAGAAGTTGAAATGGTGAGCGGTCCGATCGTGTCGTCGGTACTGTCACAGGCTCCCGGAGCGATCACGCTGCTGGCCCAAGTGCCAGAATCTGCCGACAAGCCGGTCGAGTTGATCCGCGCTCGCGGCATGATGGCGATCTGGGGCTTGATCATCTTGGGCCTGATGATGATCGTCCTGTTGCGACTGTACACGCATGCGATTCGTCGACGTTGGAAGAAACCGACCGGCCCGAGTCGGATGGGTCCGATGCAGTGGCAAGCCCGGCGGTGGCGTGAGACGTGGCGGAAAACGGGGGGCGGGAAAAGTGACGGTAGTTCGTAGTTCTTGGTGCTTAGTGCTTGGTTGTTCGTTGTGTTGAGCGCGGAGTTGCGTGCCGACTTCATCCAGCCGCATTCCTTCTTTCCCCTTTCCGCATGGCTTCCACCGATCAACGATTCTTGCCGAAATATCGTCTGCGCAGCGGCGCGGAGTTTCGGCAGGTCTACGATCAAGGGCGGTCCGCGTCCGACGGCACGCTCGTGGTGTACGTGGTTGCCAATGCCTGCGATCATCCGCGCTTGGGATTGAGCGTGTCGCGCAAGGTGGGTGGCGCGGTGCAGCGGAACCGATGGAAGCGGCTGATTCGTGAGGCGTTTCGGCTGCATCGCCCGGAACTGCCCATGGGGCTCGATCTGGTCGTGATTCCGCGCGGAGGTGAGCCGGAGCTGAACACGATTGCCGCGTCGCTCGTGTCCCTGGCGCGACAAGCTCAGCGGCGGCTCGGCAAACCGCGACCGCCACGACGGAGCGGATCATGAACCGTGTCGTGTCGTGGGTGGTCCAACTGCCGAGTCAGTTCTTGATCTTTGGCGTGCGGTTGTACCAAATCTTTTTGAGTCCGATCTTCGGACGATTCTGTCGCTTCCAACCGACATGCAGCAATTACTTCATCGGCGCGGTGCAGAAATACGGGGCCGTGCGCGGCTCGATCAAGGGGATCGCGCGGATTTGCCGCTGTCATCCGTTTCATCCCGGCGGCTACGATCCGCCGTAGGCGTCGGCTGCGGCACAAGCGAAATCTCGTCAGCGGTCGAGGGGGGATCGTTCGCCAAGCGCGAAGCGGTCGCGATTCGCTCGGGAACGAATGTCACCAGGCGTTGCCAATCTTCGCGTGAGTAGTCAGCTTGTTCGAGTGGAATCGGTAGGCCGTACTGCGTACTGAGCTCCATGCGCGACGCGGTCTGATGACAACCGACGATCGCGCCCCACAGCGTGAAGATCACGGCATCGATCGTGATCTGATAGATACCTTCGTCGCTAAAGAGCGTGACTCCGCCGCCGATCATCACGCCCTCGGGCTTGGCGTGGCGTCCGCGATGCATGCGCGAGAACATCAGCGGGAGCATGACCACGATGAGAATCAACACCAACAGTGCGCCCCAGTGAGCATTCAGATCGAACTCGATCGCTACAACGCTTGCGAGGATCACGAGGGGCAGGCCGATCAAAAGCCCCAGCCCGAACAGGGTGAGAAAGCGTTCGACAAACGATTTGCCGAGCGAACTTTTCGGTGGCATGTCGGGACGACGTGTCGTCCAGTGCTCGGTGCCGAGCGCCGGCGCGAGCACTTGCGAGCCCAACTCGATGCGCTCCAGCGGCAAGATCGGCACTCGCCGCCATTGACGTTGCAGCACGTCGCGGATCACCTGTTGATCGGTACGCAACGGCGGCTCGGCCGCGAAGAACTTGGCAAGCGCTTGCAGAGTCCGTTCGTGGCGTGAGCCGGGCAGTTTGCGGCGCAATAGTTCGATTAGAGACTCGGTGCCGCGCGGAGCCTCGAGTCCGTCGGGAAACATGAACCACGCCACCGCCCCCACCTGCAATGTAAGCACGCCGTCGAGCCACCGGACTCTGCGCAGTCCATCCCAACGGAGCATGGTGCGGCCGAACGGATTGATGAACTCAAGATGATCTTCGTAGCAGCACTGGATGGTTGACGGCAGTTTGGCGAGCGTGTCGCGAAACACGCTCATCACGCGCCGCCGCTGCCACAAGGTGCGCAGCGTGATCCAGGCACACGACGCTGCGCCGACGAGAAAGATGAAGGCGATGTCCTCGCCCCGTAGCCACGTCCAGGCCGTTAGGCAGCCAAACGCGATCGTCCCGCCGCCGAACACCGCCCAAAACCAGATCGGCATCGCCGCCAGCTTGCGCACCGCGTGGGCATGCGCCGGCCGATGGGTGCTGAACGTCGTGGCGATCAAGTCATCGCCAGCGACGAAGCGGTGCCACGAGTCGACGATCGGCGCCGTTTGCCAAGCGGGCGCGATCGAGTGCTCGGTATCGGGCGGAGCATATGGATTGACAGGTTCCATCGCATTGCCCGCTTGGCTTGAAAAATCGTCAACCGCCCCGGCGTGAGTTCACGCCGGGCTAATTATTCATCGTCCGAGCGAATCTTCGCCAGCACGCTGTAATCTTCGAGCGTGCTCGTGTCGCCGACGGACTCTTTGCCGGCGGCGATGTCGCGCAGCAACCGACGCATGATCTTGCCGCTACGGGTCTTCGGCAACGCGCCGGTGAACCGCACGTCGTCGGGCTGAGCCAGAGCGCCGATCTCTTTGCGAACGTGCGAGCGGAGCTCTTTCTTGAGCGACTCGCCGGGCTCGCCACTCTTGAGCACCACGAACACCGCGACCGCTTCCCCCTTGATATCGTCCGGGCGTCCCACCGCCGCGGCCTCGGCGACTGCCGGGTGACTGACGAGCGCGCTCTCGATTTCGATCGTGCTCAGACGATGGCCCGAGACGTTGAGCACGTCGTCGATGCGGCCCATGATCCAGTAGTAACCGTCGTCGTCCTGCCGACAGGCGTCGCCCGCCAGATAGTTGTGCGGAATCTTCGACCAATACGCGTCTTGGTAACGAGCGTCGTCGCCCCAAATGCCGCGCAACATACCCGGCCACGGCTTGGTCATCACCAGCCAGCCGCCATTCCCCTGCGGCACGGGCTTCCCTTCTTCATTGACGATCGCCGGCACGATACCGGGTAGCGGCTTCGTGCAACTGCCGGGCTTCGTGGCGATCGCGCCCGGCAAAGGGCTCATCATGATGCCGCCGGTCTCGGTCTGCCACCACGTGTCGACAATCGGACAACGCTCGGCGCCGATCTTCTTGTGATACCACATCCACGCCTCTGGATTGATCCCTTCACCGACGGTGCCCAACAGCCGCAAGCTCGACAGATCGTGCTTCTCGACGTGATGGTCGCCCCATTTGATGAACGCACGAATTGCGGTCGGAGCGGTGTAGAAGATCGAGACGCGATACTTCTCGATGATCTGCCAGAAACGGCTTTCGTCGGGCCAGTTCGGCGCTCCTTCGTACATCACCGTCGTCGCACCGTTGGCAAGCGGGCCATACACGATATAGCTGTGACCGGTGATCCAGCCGCAGTCGGCCGTGCACCAGTAGACATCTTCTTCGCGTAGATCGAAGACCCATTCGGCGGTTTTCTTCGTGTAGAGCGAGTAGCCGGCCGTGGTGTGCTTGATTCCCTTGGGTTTGCCGGTCGAACCGCTGGTGTAAAGGATGAACAACGGCGCTTCGCTATCGAGTTCGGCAGCCGGGCAGTCGGCCGACGCTTCGCTCATCAGGTCGTGCCACCAGAAATCGCGGCCCGTGTGCATGTGAGTCTCGCTACCGACCCGACGCACGACGACACACTTCTCGACCGTGGGGCTCTTGGCTAGTGCAGCATCGACGTTTTGTTTGAGCGGCACTTGCTGACCACGACGCCAGCCGCTGTCGGCCGTGATGACCAGTTTCGCCTTGGCGTCGTTGTTGCGATCGGCGATCGCTTCGCTCGAAAAGCCGCCGAAGATCACCGAGTGAATCGCGCCAATCCGAGCGCAGGCGAGCATGGCGATCGCCAACTCGGGAATCATCGGCATGTAGATCGACACGACGTCGCCTTGCTTGACGCCGAGCGACTTGAGCACGTTGGCGAACTTGCAGACTTCGTGGTGCAGCGTTTGATAAGTCAACACGCGCGTGTCGCCTGGCTCGCCTTCCCAAATGATCGCGGCTTTGTTTTGCCGCCAAGTGCCGAGGTGCTTGTCGAGGCAGTTGTACGAGGCGTTGGTCTTGCCGCCGACGAACCACTTGGCAAACGGTTCGTTCCATTCGAGCGCCTTGGTAAACGGTTTGAACCAGTGCAGCTCTTCTTTGCCGAGCTTGCCCCAGAACGCCTCGGTGTCCTTGGCCGCCTCGTCCCAGAGCTTTTGATACGCTTCGAGCGACGGGATCCGCGCCTTGGCTGCGAACTCGGCCGTCGGAGGAAACTTGCGACTCTCTTGCATGACCGTGGTCACGCCGCTCGATGAATTGCTCATGGGAAGGATTGCAGGGTGAAAGGTGAATGGGGCGATGCGGAGGGAAATCGTTCGTAGGTTCCTGGTGCTTCGTGCTTGGTTTCGCACGACTTCTACTCAACGAAGAACCAAGCACCAAGAACGTCCTCTAACTTCTTAGTTCTCAACACGTTCGGCCGAGGCGAAGCCCGAATTTTACTCCCCCCGCCGCGAGACGCAAGGATGGCGAACCTATAGAATTGCCCCGGTGTCCTGATCCGACACCGATTTTATCGGCTTCTTTTTTAACTGGGGGCGGCAGTCATGAACGCGCGACAACTCGAGAAACTCGGCGTACCTCACGAGGCGGTGCCGGCAGCGATTCAAGCGATCGGTGCTCTGACCACTGGCGGCGCTGTGCGCGGGAAAGAGGTCCCGGCCAAGATCGCCGCCGTCGTGGCCGATCCCAACGCGTACCTGCTCGATCCGCAGCTCGGCACGTTCGCCCAAGCACTCGTCGATGCCGGTGGTCCGGCCGAGCCGCCGCGCGAACCCGCTCCGTATCAGACGTGGGGCGCTGCCGGAATCGACGAGCCGTCGCACGCGCAGATGCGTCAGGCTTGCACGTTGCCCATGGCCGTCGGTGGCGCGCTGATGCCCGACGCGCATGTGGGCTATGGTCTGCCGATCGGCGGTGTGCTGGCGCTCGACAACGCCGTGGTGCCGTATGCCGTGGGTGTCGACATTGCGTGTCGCATGAAGCTGTCGGTGCTCGATGTTCCCGCCTGGCACTTGAGCGAGCGGCACAAGTTCGAGCAGTTTCGCATGTCGCTCGAAAACGGCACCCGCTTCGGCGTCGGTGTCGATTACAAAACACCGCTCGACCATCCGGTGATGGACCGCGAGTGGTGGTGTACCCGGGTCACGCGCGAGAACAAAGACAAAGCGTGGCGACAGCTCGGCACCTCGGGCTCGGGCAACCATTTTGTCGAGTTCGGTCTACTCACGTTCAAAGAACCGGTCCCCGAGTTCGATCTCGAACCGGGCGAATACGTCGCGCTGTTGAGTCATAGCGGCAGCCGTGGCACGGGTGCGAGCGTTTGTTCGACCTACAGCGCGATCGCCCAGGCGAAGCTGCCGGCCAAGTACAAAGAGCTCGGCCGACTGGCGTGGTTGTCGCTCGACGACGAGGCGGGCCAAGAGTATTGGGCCGCGATGAATTTGATGGGCGAATACGCCGCCGCCAATCACGATTGCATTCACCGTCAAGTCACCAAGCTGCTCGGTGCACGGATCATTGCCGGCGTCGAGAACCACCACAATTTCGCCTGGAAAGAGACGCACGACGGTCGCGAGGTGGTCGTGCATCGCAAAGGGGCCACGCCCGCGGGCCAAGGTGTGTTGGGCGTGATTCCCGGCTCGATGGCGTCGCCTTGTTACGTGGTCCGCGGCAAAGGCAACGCGGCGAGTTACGACAGCGCCTCGCACGGGGCCGGTCGTTGCATGTCGCGCACCGCCGCGCTCAGCAAATACTCGTGGAACGCGATCCGCAAGCAACTCGAGCAGCAGGGCGTCAAAGTTCTGTCAGCTGGCGCCGACGAGGTGCCGTACGTTTACAAGAACATTGACGACGTGATGCGCGAGCAGCGCGACCTCGTCGAGTCGATCGCGCGGTTCGATCCGAAGATCGTGAAGATGTGCGGTGATGGGAGCAAGGCGGAGGATTGAACAGCTTGATGCATAGGTAAGACTTCCGAGTATACTCGACACATTCACTCGCAATCAAAGATCCATATAGAATCGTAAAGCGTCGGTGGCGGTGTGCGATACGACGCCCGATCCAGTTGCGGTGAAAGCATGGAAGGCTCTCCGAACATGCCTTACTTTCGCTGCGGAAGACGGCCTCATGCTGATGTCGACGAACGCCTATAAGTAATGTGCTATGCCGACCAGTCGCTTACCTAGCTTCGCACAGCAAGCATTTTGCTGCGTACGCTGAACGACTCCTTAACGGCGGTACAAATGTTTATCGCACGCGAATCCTCACTCGCGAGTGAATCACATAACGAACCAAACACGATGTATTCAATGTCGTGCAGATCATTGGTCAGACTACGTGGCTTAGCACTTTCAAGACCTCCGTTAGCAATCCAGTTCACTGCTAATCCCGCAACAGCACATAAGAATGCGCCGTTTACGCTAGGCTCTCGAGTGAGCAGTAAGGCGGTGCTGTCGTCCGCACCGAAAGACTTAATTCCTTGAAACACAAATCGAGCTCCTGATATTGAGCACAGCCAGGTTTTGGCAGCAGTTTCCGGGGACTGTCGCAGTTTTTTGAGTAAATCAGGAGGTATTGATTCCTTCATAAGTGCTTGCAGTTTAGTGACCAAACTCTTGTGATTGTCATGATCGTTCCATATCAATAGCGATCGCGGTAACTTTTCTGCGAGGGGCCCGTCGATGATCTCTTGGATAGTCGAATAGTCCGACGAATTAATTTGCTCAAGAATTGAACGAACAAATGTGGTTTCGGCTTTGCTATCAATTCGACTGGCCTGCTCTTGCTGAATGATCTCCTCGTTCATGAGGCGGGTCATTTTATCCGAAATGCAGACAGATGTGCGATGCAGATACAGGAGCTGCAGGGAATTGCGCCATGTATCCATAATTTTTTTACTCTTGGACAGTTCGAAAAACGCTCCTTCGGGAACGAGCAACTGAAGCCCTTGTTTTTGACCCCTCGTTGCTAGCTCTGCCAACAGTCGCCGATCACGAAGTTGATTTTGATCGATAACTATGAACGGAAAGGGTGGAGTGCTCCCCGAAACCTGATCCATGTGCTATGAGAGTCCAACGGCCGAATTGGGCGAAAGGACTTTCGATGAAAGGCAAGAAGCATTCTCCGGAGCAGATCATCAAGAAGCTGCGTGAAGCGGAGGCGATGATCGCGACCGGGAAGACGATCGGTCAAGTTGTGCAAGCTCTGGAGATCAGCGAG
>JAEUIL010000405.1 GCA_016794255.1 Planctomycetaceae bacterium
GACTTGCGACTTCTCGTAGAACGTCGGCAAGCGATAGAACGCCTTCGGCTCGTCGATTCGACCGCGAATGTCGGTGTCCCCCACGAGCAGTAGCGCGACAATCGGGTTCGTCTCGGCGGCGCGGCGGATACGCTCGTGAATCTCGGCCGCCTCGCCTCGGGCAGAGACCAACTCCACGCCGTGCCCCTGCTTCTGGCGATATTCGATCCACGGCACGAGCGCCGGCCGCAACGGCTCGGGACAGACCACGAGCGTGTCGATCGCGGTTGGTCCGACGACTGCCAGCCAGGCGGAGATGAGAAAGCTGTGCATAGGGTGCGGTGCTCAACGAGAAAACGAAACGGCCGATCTGGCAGCACATGGATGCGTACTCGCTGACAGCGTCGGCTACTCCGAGATCGTGTGCCGTGCCCATGTCCGCATGGGCATGTGTCCCTGGTGAGACGCATGCCCACGCAGACGTGGGCATGGCACACGGCATCAAAGCGTGTCGCGACCGAGTTCAGCGGCAGTTTGACTTTTCGGCATAATCGTTAAACCCGCTCCAGTTTATCGCCGAATGAATGCTGGGCCACGAAATTGGCGTCTTACTATGTCTTCAGGTCGCAGCCAGCACCGCTGTCGAAGATGGCTCTGCCATCAGACCGGGTTCGCGCAGACGAGCCGTGGTGCGTCGTTGCGCGAACTCATTGCGCTGCGAATGCTGCTGGTGTTCTGCACATTTGCGCTCGCCGGTTGTACGCGCACTCAGTACCGGATCAGCGCCGACAAAGAAGTCGCCGGTCTCGTCGCCGAAAAGTCTTCCGACCCACGTTGGGCATATCCCGGCTGGACGATCGACATGGATCCACGCAGTCGGTTCTTCGATCCGACCAATCCCGACTGTCCGCCCATGCCCGAGGACGATCCGGCCGCGCATCAGTTCATGCACTACATCGACGGCAAACGGGGCTGGCCACGTTGGCACGAGAACGGCGATCGGTACGAACTTGAAAATCCCGAGTGGGTCAAGCTGCTGCCGACGTATGTGCCGATGACGCCGCGCAATGAGGTGCTATTGAACGTCGACTCGGCGATGAAGCTCGGCCAAGTCCACTCGCCCGACTATCGGCAACAGATCGAGACGCTTTATCTCTCGGCACTGGATGTGAGCGCCGAGCGGTTTCGGTTCGACACGCAATTCTTTGGCGGCGCGGGGCTCGGCTTTACGCATCAGGGGCGCAACCGCGTGCCGGCCGTGGGTGAGCAGAACATTTTGGCGCTGGGTACCCAGAACTTTTCAAACCTCGGCGGCACCAACACACAGGCAACGCGCCGCTTGGCGACGGGCGGCGAGTTGCTCGTTGGTTTTGCCAACTCGATGGTTTGGCAATTCGCGGGTCCCGATCAGTACTCGAACATCTCGATTCTGAATTTTAACTTCGTGCAACCACTTCTGCGGTTGGGTGGTCGCGCCGTGGCACTCGAACGACTGACGATCGCCGAACGCAATTTGCTCGGCAATCTGCGGGCAATGCAGCGCTACCGACAAGGTTTCTATACCAACGTGGTCATCGGCGAGTTGGGTGTCACCGGCCCGCAACGACGCGGCGGGTTCTTCGGCGGCACCGGGCTCGAAGGTTTCTCGGGTCAAGGCAACGGCGGCTTCGGCGAGGTGGGCGGAGCGACGAACTTCGGCCGAGCGGGTTTCGGCACCACCAACGCTGCTGGCGGCGGAGGCGGTAGCGGCGCGGGCTTTGCCGGTGGCGGCGCGGGCAATGTCGGCGGGTTCCTTGGCCTGTTGCAGAACTCGCAGCAGATTCGCAATTCGCAGGACAGCTTGAACTTGCAGCAACGCACGCTGCAATTGCTCGAAGCCAATCTCGACGCCGGGTTGATCGACATCGTGCAAGTCGACCAGTTCCGCCAGAACATCCAGACCGAACGGGCCACGCTGCTGCAATCGGAGATGAGTCTCGAGAACAATCTCGACACGTACAAGCGTCAAACGCTCGGCTTGCCACCGGCCTTGGCGATGAGTCTCGATGACCGATTGATTCGGCAGTTCCAGTTCATTGATCCCGAGATGACGCGGTATCAGAACGTGGTTGCCGACTTTGTCGAGGCGCTCGGCGATGTGCCGCTCAAACCGGCCGAGAGTGACGTGCGGGCCGCGATCGAACGCTTTGCCATGCTGCGAGTCGATGCGCAACCTCGGTTGCTCCAAACGCAAGACGACCTCCGCAAACTCGACGCCGTGGTGGCAACGCGCGAGCAACTGCTGATCGATCCCGCCCGTCGCGCGAAGTTTGCCGCCGATCGCGAGAAGCTGGCGCTCGACTTCAAGACGCTCGACGATCGCTATCAACTCGGAGCGGCCGAGCTCGACGCCTTGAAACTCAAAGTCACGCCCCAGAATGCGGCGAAAGCGCTCGAAGAGCTCGTCGGCCTCGCGTCGTCGCTGTCGGGTTTAATCACGGAACTGTCGTTGGTTCAGGCCCGGGCGCGGCTCGAGACGGTGACGATCGAGCCGATCGAATTGCGTCCCGAGCAGGCTCTGGAGATTGCCCGCGGCAACCGACTCGATTGGATGAACAATCGCGCCACGCTCGTCGATACGTGGCGGCTGATCACGTTCAACGCCAGCGCTTTGAAGAGCAACTTGCAGGTGACGCTGAGCGGCGATGTGCTGACGACCGGCAACAATCCGCTGAATTTTAATGGCACCACAGGCGTCATGCGGGCCGGGCTGCGGTTCGATGCCCCGTTCACGCGACTGCTCGAACGTAACAATTACCGCCAAGTGTTGATCGACTATCAACAAGATCGCCGCACGCTGATTCGCTTCGAAGATAATCTGAGCCAGACTTTGCGTCAGTCGCTGCGCAACTTGCAGCAACTGCGTGAGAATCTCGACATTCAACGCGATGCCGTGGCCATTGCCGTACGTCGGGTCGACAAGACGCGCGAGGACTTGAACGAACCGCCGCCACCGGTCCAGCCGGGACAACCGACCGTGCAGCTCGGGCCGACCGCCGCGCTCAATTTGCTGACCG
>JAEUIL010000410.1 GCA_016794255.1 Planctomycetaceae bacterium
ATGATCACCGACCAGACCGTCTGCCACAGTCCGTGCGCCGCATCGTCGTTCTGATGCCGGCAAATCGAACGAGGATGTCCCTGATGATCGCGCAGTGCAGCCTTGATCTGGGCAATGTTACGGGGCACACGCTGTCCGGGAGCGAAGATCGAGTCGATGCGCGATTGACGCTCGTGCGACTGAATCAACTGCGGAAACTCATCGTTCAATCGAACCAAGTCCGGGTGCAAGGCGTGGTTCGCATGGGTTACGCCCTCGCGTTCGGGGTCACGAAGCACGTGCACGTCATTGATCGTCACTTCCAAATCGGCTGGCCCGTCCGGCGTGGCGAGCATGATGTTGGCCGGTATTGCACGTGTCGCACGCCGCACGGCAGTCACCGCTTCATCAAGCGACTTCGCTTCGTAAATGCCACGCACCGTAAAGTAATGCGGCACGCCCAAGCGCCGACTCGGTGCGGGCAGCGTATTCAGGCAGACCCCCATGCCGGCTTCGCTGAGGCCGATATAGGCAATCAAGCCCGCCTGAGTCACGTTGAGCATGGCCGGCTTGCCCGTCGGTCGGCGTGTCAGCACGATCGAATACGCATCGAGTTCCGGATCATTGTCCCAATTCTGAGCAACGATGTTCGTCGTGCTTGAACCAGACGCACCGTGGAACGATAGGGAAGTACAACCGGCGTCAGCATCGGGCCGCAGTTGATTACGCACCTGAAGCAGCATGACCTCGACGAGTGAGACCCGGGCAGCCTCGGCGATGCCGCGCAGTTCGTCGACCATGTCGGGACTGTACAGTTCGGCGAGGGAGATGCATTCCGTGGCGAGCTGCAGTGCCGAGTCACGCGAGACTCGCATGGTCTTGTTGACTTGCGCAAGTGCTCGATCGCAAAAGGCTCGCACTTCTTCGCCAGCGGCCTCGCCGATTTGTCGCCCCATTTCGCGCGGTGTGCCGGCGACAGAAATCTCACGAAAGCGTGGCGGCGTGGACATAGTGCGTAGCTTTGATGGACGCGAAAAATTGATCGCGAAAATGGCTTTCGATTGCCTCTCGCCCGGTCAAAACAACTCGCGAATCGGTCGGCCGTCGTTCACGATGCTCGTCGGTCGGCCGGTGGCGTCGTTGAAGTGCGTGTCGAGCGGGATATTCAAGGCGTGATACAGCGTGGCGAGCACGTCGTGCGGCGTCACGGGTCGCTCGGCCACGTTGCCGCCGCGCGGTTCGCTCGCGCCGATCACGCGACCACCTTGCAAACCTCCGCCGGCTAGCAGCACCGAAAAACAATTCGACCAGTGATCGCGTCCCGCGTGGCCGTTGATGAGCGGAGTACGACCGAACTCGCCCGCACAGTAGATCACGACGTCTTGCAACATCCCTCGCGTTTCGAGATCTTCAACCAGCGCGGCGATGGCGCGATCGAGCGGCGGCAGATGTTCATCGAGCCCCTTCTCGATTTCGTTGTGATGATCCCAATAGCCGGTGTTGATCGTGACACATGTGGTCCCGGCCTGCACCAACCGTCGGGCAAGCAACGCACTTTGTCCATACAAGTGTCGTCCGTAGCGATCGCGTAGCTCGGGCGATTCACGATTCAGATCGAACGCCTCGCGCACCTGATCGCCCGTGACCATCTCCATAGCCTGTGCCTTGAAGCCGTTGAGCGCCTCAAGCGTGCCGGAGCGATCGATGTCGCGCCGGAGGGTGTCGAACTCACGCAACAACCGCCCCCGGTCTTGTACCATCTCCAGCGGCAAATCCTTCGGCAACGCCAGATTCGGCACGCTGAAGTTCTTAGCGTTCGGATCCGCACCCAACTCGAACGGCTGATACGCCGCGCCCAGATACACCGAGCCTTGATAGCCAAACGCCTCGGCCTTGGGAATGGTGACATACGGCGGCATGTGCCCCGTCCGAGCACCTCGGCAACGAGCGATCACCGAGCCAAACGACGGCTTCTGCGGCGCGTTGCGGGCCAGCGTGGGACCAAAATAGCCGGTCTGCATCCAGTGAGCCGATGGCGCGTGGATGCCGTTCTGATGATGCACGCTACGCACGATCGAGAGCCGATCCATGAGCGGCGCCTGACACGGAAACTTCTCGGTGATTTGCAGGACTGGGACCGACGTGGCGATCGGAGCATACGGCCCCCGAAACTCGGCCGGCGCGTCGGGCTTCATGTCATACGTATCTTGCTGACTCATGCCGCCATGCGTCCAGAAGACGATCAGCGACTTCCGACCGCTGCGCGAACTGCCGCTACTCGTCGACTCGGCCGCCCGCGCTCGCAGCACGTCGTCCAACCCTAATCCGAGCGACACGGCACCCAGTTCCAACACACGGCGACGATTCCAAGTGATGCCCAACATACGCTCGTTGCCTCGGTTAATGATTGAACAGGAATTCGTTCGTCGCGATCAATGACCACAGTAGCGATGCATACGCCGACTGCCGATCGGACTGCGATAGCAAAAACTGCACCGCCACAACTCGTTCGCGCTCTCGAGGCGGGCGACCGAACAATCGCACGAAGAGTTCATCCACCTGCGCATCGTGCGGACGATCGCTCTTGGCCAATTGCGCCGCATATCCTTGCTCGGCCTTGAGCTTCGCTTGCAGATCGCTTGAGTTCACCAGTTCGAGTGTCTGCCCCAACGCAGCGCCATCGACCCGTTCGCACTCGCAGGCCGAATTGCGAGCCGGCCGACCAAACACATCTAGAAAGTGATTGGGCACCGCTTCGTCCGGCAACTCGATCGCTCGGGTACCCAGCGGAAACTCTCCGGCCGAGGCACGAAACTTCGTCGGCACGTCGAGCACTTGCGAAATCGCGTCGAGCAAAACCTCAGCGCCGAGCCGGCGCGGGTAATATCGGGCGTAGTTCTGCACATCGTCGCGACTCGTGTCGTGCGGAATCGAGCTTAAGCTGTACGCGGCCGAGTTGCAGATCGTGCGGATCAACTGCTTCACGTCGTACTGGTCGGCCACAAACTGCGTGGCCAAGGCGTCGAGCAACGCGGGGTTACTCGGCGGGTTCGTGCTGCGGGCGTCGTCGATCGGATGGATGATGCCGCGACCCAAGAAGTGTCCCCACATGCGGTTGACCATCGTGCGAGCGAAATACGGATTCGATGGCTCACTCATCCACGCGGCCAAGTAGCGGCGGGGATCGTCGAACCGTGTCAGCTCAAATGCCGCGCCGCCGGGAGGCTGCGGCGACATCCGTTCGCCAGTGCGCGGATGCCGCACCTCGCCCTCGTCGGCCAGATAAATCGTCTCGCTCGTTGGTACCTCGGCATCGGCAAAGCCCCCTTTGCGTCCGACGCGGGCAAACACTGCCGCCAGCGAATAATAGTCGGCCTGACTCCAGCGCTCGGCCGGATGATGATGGCATTGGGCACATTGAATGCGAATGCCCAAGAACGCTTGAGCGGTCGACTCGACATAGTCGGCCTTGGTGCGCACCGTGCGATACCAGACCGTGGGCGGATTGGCATCTTGGCTGCCAGTGGCGGTCAAGATCGAGCCCACGAACTGATCGTAGGGCAGATTGTTCGCCAGACTGTCGCGAATCCAACCCGCGAACAACGTGGTCCCCGCGCGTTGGTAGCGAGTGCTGTACCCTTGGCCTCGATTGCGGAGAATATCGGCCCATTTCAGAGCAAAGAAGCTCGCATATTCAGGACGTTCGAGCAAGCGATCGATCAACCGTGCTCGCTTATCAGCCCGTGTGTCGTCGACGTACTCGGTAACCTCAGTTGCTGTCGGCAGTGTGCCGCAGATATCGAGCGTGGCGCGGCGGATGAACTCGCGATCGTCGCTCTGAGCCGCGGGTAAGATCGCTAGCCGTCGCCATTGCGCCGCGAGGTGACGATCGACGAACGACCGCGCGACGTGTTGTTCCCAATGGTCGAGTTGCCGAGCCACCTCGGGCGTGAGTGGCGACTTGGGCACGGTCCCGTGAAACACCACGATCTGCTCGCCGAAACGTGCCATGATCGCAAACAAGCCATGTCGATCATGTACGCGGATCTGGCCCTGGTCGTCGACATCGGCCAAGTCGGGCTCGTTCGATTGATACACGGCCCGGCGTGTTACGTCGCGCGTGGCACCATCCGAAAAATGAGCCGTGACTCGCAACGGCTGTGTCGCACGTGGACCGGTGAACACGCGCTGCTCGGGTTCGAGTGTGATGTTGACCAACCGCGGTTCGTCGCCTTGGCTTGGCGGTGCACCTTGTTCAAGCCACGTGAGCAACGTGCGATAATCGTCGTTACCCTCAACAAGCCGCACACCGCCACCATGCGGCAAAACACCCGTCGCTTTGAGCAACAGCAACGACCGAGCGGGACTCGCGGGAAACCAACGGCGACCGCGCGACTCCGTCACCAGCGCGTCGTAATCTCCTTCGGGCTCGAAGCCCAGCAGCGACAACTTGAAACCCGCCTGACCGGTCGACTTGCCGTGACACCCGCCGCCGTTGCAACCCAGCTTGGTGAGCAGTGGCACGATGTCGTTGAGAAATGAGACACGCTCGGTGGCTCGATCAACGCCGAGCACACTGGCCGTGGGCAACAGACACAAGAGAGCCAAGAGTGTGACACGAAGCAGCCCGGGCGTCATTCGACGATCTCCAAATCGACATAGCGGCTGGCGCGAAACACCGGCTGATCTTCGACGGTGCCGACCGCGTCGAGCCGCAGTTGAGCATGTTTGCCCAACGGGGCATTATCCGTGGCGATCACCTGTAGCGAGCCCGAGTCGCTCTGCCCCACGAGCGTCACGCCGCGGCCACGCACACCCTGCACTCCCTCGGGCGCCTCGAGTTCGACATGCACCTTGCCCAAGAAGCCTTGCACGCGCTGGACGTGGAACTTCAACTGGATGATCTTGCAGCGGGCGATCTTCGTGGGGTTTGCAGGATCCACCGTGAGCAAGACCCGGGCAGGTTTCAATTCGAGCGTGAGCGGATTGCTGACGAGTGTCAGACTGGTTTTGGTCGGTTTGCCCGCCGAGGTGAGTACGACCGAGGCTTCGAGTTCGGCTTGTACCGCGCAGGTGTACTTGCCCGGCGGCAAGGATGCCGGCAGAAACAGACTCATGGCCGCCGCCGTGCGTTCCAGCGGGAGCGTGATCTGCCCACGTTCTACATCGCGTGGCAAACCGACGAGCGACAATTTCACGGGGCTCGAGGGTGGTGCGCCGTGAGCTTCGAGTGCCACATCGATTTCGAGCACGCTCTCTTGGTCAAGCGAGGTGACTCGTGGCGTGGCGTGGAGCGTGAACGGAGCGGCAAGTCCCGTCGCGAGCGGAATCGATTGCGTTTGACGTCCCGAGGGTGCCGGTCGATTGGCCCAGATCATCGAGCCACCGACCGCGCGTCGCGTTTGAGTCGCACCGCCGAAGTCGCTGTGCCCGACGATCTCGATCGAGCCGGCAAAAGGCGTTGCCTCGCGGGCTGTCGAGATCACCAGCGGCGCGCGAACTTGCCCGGGCCCGATGAACGTTTCGGCACATTCAAACCCCGGCGGCACGTTCTCGGCCGTGATACGAATACCGGCGGAGTGACCGTTGCGGCGCAGGGCAAGCACTTCGCATGATTCACGACCGCCGCGTGGCACATTCCACGCCACGGGTTGATCGGTCCGTCGCGACACGACGTACAACTCAAAGTCCGGCTCCTCACGTCGGACGCTCAGTCGGTAAATCCGCCGCGGATCACGCTCGCTGCCGCCAATCACATTGCGCATGAGCAGCAGAAAACGCCCGTCGGCCGGCGCTACCCAACGACCCACGGGATCGGTGTGTTGCGTTGAAAAGCGATAACCACCGAGATTGTTCAGTTCGTCGGTGAACCGGGCGAGTTCGCGTTTGCTGGTGGTATCGAGCACACTCAGTTCCATATCGAGTGGCGATCCCAGTCGCTCGCCCCACGCCTCGAACCAGAGCACCTCGCCCCGTTTGGCGTCGACGGTGTACCAATGTTGCGCGAAGCCATCGGCCAGCTGAGCGCTGACTTCGCATGGAACACTCAACGGCAATGCGCGATTGGCTTGTTCGTGTCCCGCGTAATTCTCGACGACCGGATGGTCGGTCACACTCACCGCCAGGGGCATGTTTCCATCCGGTACGCGTATGGCCGAGAGATCGGTTGTCGGCTGCGTGGTGCGTTGCGGTCGAGCCACGAACGGCGCGGCTTGAGTCGGTGGCGTGAGCCGAAAACGAGTCGAGGCGAGTTCCGGTGTCGCTTGGCCTGACTGAAGATGGTATCCCCAAACAGTCATCTGCGTGGGCACACCGCGCGTTACGACACAGGGCAAGGCAAACTCTGGGCGTGGTTGCGTGTCGAGATCGAGTCGATAGAAGTGAGTCGGACTGCCCAGAAAACTCAGATCGAACACACGCACCACGTAATCGCCGTCGGCCGGTGCCTGGAACACCAACCGCGGATCAAGACCGGTGTGACCACGATTCGCCGCGAGGCGTTTGCCGTTTGAGTCGTATAGCTCAAGCACGCCACGCAATTGCGAATCGATGCGCTCGGCCCAACACTCGATCACCACGCACTCGCCACGCTGGGCACGAAATTGATAGCAATCAACATCGCTTGCCTTCTCGATGCGACCATTGATCGTCGAGGTAAGCGACACGGCGAGCGCGGTGTCGGCGGTGTCGTTGGGACTCGTCTCGCTCAACTCGGCATTGCGGCTCACGACGAACGCCCGGGGAGACGACAGCCCATGATCGGTGAAGGCCCGCAGGTCGTAGATCCCCGGCGGTGTGTCGGCCGGAACCGAGACACGCAACTGATTGCCGGCGAGCTTTTCGGCAGTGAGACCCGGTGCGGTCGAGGTCACTCCGCGCAGGCCATCGAGCGCGGCTCCTTCGAGGGTCACGGTGACCGACTCGCCGGCGCGCACACCTGTCGGATAGACGACGTTCAGCACCGAATTGGGCAACTCGGCGCGTACGCTCTCCACCGCGACACAGATTGTCACGACAAACGCGAACAAACCAGCGAGGCAAGCGCGGCGAGTCATCGGGGTGAGGAATTGGGGACGTCGGAAGGCGGGTAGGGCCGTAGGGAGGGCGATGCGGTCGAAAGGCGAGGGTTGCATTATAAGCTGCCCCGGTACAAGAAGCGACAGCAATGCCAGGATGTCAGGGTAGTCGTGTGTGATTTTTCCCCGACATTCATGCCCGTCTATCGCATTTGTCCTCAAGTCCATATCTGCAATAAATCGCACTATTAGCCGACCTGTCGGGTTTTGTCGACAGCTCCTGAATCCTAATCATACCTATCGTCCGCAAGGAGGAAGACGACATTCGGTCGCGAAGACACCTCGGCTGGCGGACATTGAGAGTACGCATGCGAGCATCGCATAGACAGAGACGCCCAGAATGATGTTGAGCAATCGGATCCTGCCATTCGTTCGCGAATCGCGGAGTCGGCTGAGCGTAGCCAAGATAGGGTAAAGAAGACAATGTCGATCACGGTCGTGGAATGCCCCCGATTCTTGTACCAGGGGTTATGAGAGTAGGGTTTGGGTAAGGGGTTCCGCAGTGTGCTGCTGGAGTGAGGGCGGAGGCGTAGCCGAAGCCCGATCGGAAGCAGCACACTGCGACGCAAATTCCGACGGGGTCAGGTAACCAAGACTGCTGTGAGGACGCTCTTCGTTGTGCTCCTTCAATCGTCGAGCGGCGAACCAGCGTGCCTCGGCCAAGTTCTCGAACTCCTCGATGTTCA
>JAEUIL010000425.1 GCA_016794255.1 Planctomycetaceae bacterium
AGCTGGCTTGAAAGTCCCGTTGCTGCTTGAGCGCTTGCGCCGCGGCACCCCGCTCAAGATCAGCCTGTTCGAGACTCACGGCATGGAAGAATCGCGACTCGCTCAGGGCTCGCAACGTCGCCTCGGGCTCGGGGCCCGCCAGCAACACATCCAAGTACGGATGCATCGTCACGGCCTCGGCAAGTTCAAACAAACTATCGTCAACGAACACCATGAACTCGCTACCGAACCCGAGTTCGCGCGAGACTTGGGCAATCGATTGACTCTTGGGTTGAAAGCTGATCTGCAACGAGGCGAAGTCGGCGGCTCGCAGGGCCAGATCGCGGTTCTCATCCAGTATTGCGACCACGCGGGGATCATTGCGACTGACCGCGGCGAGCAGCGTGCCCGTGCTCGTCAGGCTGCGCATGAACTCTTGCACTTGCAGATACGCGAGCGCATCGGGCGAGTCGACACCGCAGACGACACCATGGCTGCCCGCCTCGGCGACTTCGCCACCCCATAGCGTGTTATCCCAATCGGTGACCACGGCGCGATGCGTCTTGCCTAACAATTGTGCAAGCGAAACGGCGATCTCGCGCGCGGCGGCGATCGTGCCGGCCGACTCGAACGCCATCTTGCTACGGAAGTAGCTCAGGCGCCCCGCCACGGCTCGTCCGCCTGCGGCGAACAGCGCCTCGGCCAAGTCAATCACATTCACGCCGGGCTCGGCACGCTCGACGAGCGCCACGTTGAGCCGAGCCACCGCATGATTCCAGCCACACGCTCCGCCCACGCGTGCCAAACCGGTCGGTCGGGCATAGGCCCGGGGTGTAAAGTTCGTGACAAGAATCTGTGCCGGGCGACGGGCACGCAATCCGGCGACGATGTTGTCGAGCATCGTCTGCGTGCGGGCGAGCGCTTCGTCGGTGACGAGCGCCGCTTTGCCCAAATACCGTTCCAGCCAATGTTCGGATAGCGACAGGACGACGAGCGTTTGGGCATCGAGTTCAAGCGAAGAGTTGGCGTCGAGCGCGAGTTGCTCGACCGAGTCGAACGCCGAGACCTGCACGTCGAGATGCACGCCAAACGTGGCCGCAAACAGCTTGATGAGCGGGGCGAGGTTGTCGCTGGTGTAGTCGGTGAGCAACCGCAGCTTGCGGACCGCGACGTTCGGCTTGAGCGCGGGTTGACCTTGGCCGTTCCAGAGATTCCACAGCTTGAGATAGTACAGCGCATTTTGTCCGGTGCGCTGCGCGGCCAAGCGCAAGAGTGCGAGCGAATCGGGCGTCGGGCCATGCTCGACGATGTGGCGCTGCAACAGGTCCACCGCCTCGCCACATGCGCCTTGAAACAAGCGCGGCAAGACACCTTGAACCAATGGCGCAGGGACGCTGGCCATACGATCATCCTTGATACAACTGGGTCAGCTATGACAACGAACCACGGCGGGATGTCGTTCGTTGAACGCAACGCGCGTCTGAACCTCCATTCACAACGCGCGTTGCAATGACGCCAAAAGTTCTACAGCGCCTACGAACATTATTCAAGCTGAGCTATCGTCGCCGTGCTAGCAGCGGGCGGTAGAACGTCGACCAACCGACGAGCCAAGATCGCGTAGCCCCCGCTATTGAGATGGGTGAAGTCGAGGAAGTGGTCTGACTGCAACTCATCGAGCGGCGGCAGATAGACGCCGTCGCCGTGTGACGCGTCGGCGATCAGTCGCGTGAGTTGGGCGTAGAGTTGTTCGTGGCGATCGGCCGTGAACACGCTGTCGATCAGGTCAGGATTCTCTTTCGCGTAGAACACGACGAACGGCTGCTGCTCGCGACTGAGGCGTGCTAGCATCCGCTGTAAGGCCGCGACTTGCGGATGTTGTTCATCGAGCGTGACTTGCTCGAGCCGGTGCTTGAGTTGGCCCAATTTGACGAGCGCCTGCATCTGCCGATCGTTGTCGCTCAGCGCTGCCGGCGGGCGACGCCAGGCTTGCACCGATTTGACCCACGCCGACTGCACGAGATTCGCCTGGATGAGTTCGCGTTGTCGGAAAATGGCCGAATACTCGACCAGCCACTGCGACAGCCACGGTTGCACGTCAGTCCACGCCGGCTCGCTGGGCTGCCAACGAACGCCTCTCTGTTCGTCGACGGCAAGCTCGCTCAACCACGGGCGTGCCATACGTGTGTCGTGGCCGGTGAAGTCTTGCGAGAACGGTCGCAGATGAATGTCGAAGACGAGGCAATCAACGCCGCAGCTGGTCACGAGGGGAGCTAACTGTTCGAGATCACACGGCAAAGCGCCGTTGATGCCGAGATTCATCACGAGCACCCGTTCGCCCGGCCAACGCTCGCGACACTGAGCCGCGACGGCGTGCGCCAAATCGTGCTGTCGCCACTCACGATCGCCAAATTCCTCGAGAATTCCTCCGTAAACGAGCGAGTCGCCGAGCAGTACGACCTTGCGCCCTTGATAGGCGCGCAGATAATCCAGCTTTGCGAGCAAGGTGCTCGGCTGCTGAATGTCGATCAATTGGCACGACAGGTCCGTGCGCGTGCCGATCCAACCGCACAGCCATTCGGCAGCGAAAATCAGCGCGGCGCAGGCCACGACGATGGCAAGTTTGGTTCTCATCGCAGAGATCATCCGTGACACACTACAGACTGCTCGCAGAATGACGAGCCGAGCGGGCTCGCCAGCCCCAAACGTCCGCAAATCTAGCGGAAGAGTCACGAATCGACGAGGCCAACTCTACCCGAAGCGTCCCGTCAGATAGTCCTCGGTCAGCTTGAATGAGGGCTTTTCGAACATGGCGACTGTCTTGTCCATCTCGACGAGTTCGCCCTTGTACATAAGGGCCGTGTAGTCGGCGATCCGGCCCGCCTGTTGCAGATTGTGCGTCACGATCAAGATCGTAAACCGGCCACGCAACGAGTCGATCAGATCTTCAATGCGCGACGTGGCGATCGGGTCGAGGGCCGAGGTCGGCTCGTCGAACAACAAAATCTCGGGCTCGGTGGCAATCGCCCGGGCGATGCAGAGCCGCTGCTGCTGGCCGCCCGAGAGATCCCGGGCCCCTTTTTGCAACCGGTCCTTGGTCTCGTCCCAAATCGCGGCCGACTTGAGCGCCGCTTCGACCTTATCGGCCAGCACGCGGCGATTGGTTTCGCCTTGCAATCGCAAGCCGAACGCGACATTCTCGAAAATCGACTTGGAAAAGGGATTCGGCTTTTGAAACACCATCCCGATCCGCATCCGCATTTCGAGCGGCTCGACCTTCGGACTGATGATGTTGATCTGGTCTGGATGCAGGATGATCTCGCCTTCGTAGCGATTGCCCGGGTACAGGTCGTGCATCCGATTGAAACAGCGGAGCAGCGTCGTCTTGCCGCAGCCCGACGGGCCGATGAGCGCCGTGACGCGTTTGTCGACGAACGGCATCGAGACGTTCTTGAGTGCGTGGAACTGGCCGTAGTAGAAGTTCACGTCGCGCACCTCGGCCTTGAACGGGCCCACGACGCGCGGGCTGACCTTCGGCGTCGACGCGGGGTCGGCATGGGTGATGGCGGTGCGCTCGGCATTCACAGCGGACATACTCCTACCACTTGATCCGTTTGCGCATGCGATAGCGGAGCCAAATCGCCGCGCCATTGAGCGACAGCGTCATCGCCACGAGCACCAAACCCGCTGCGGCCGCGTTGACCTGAAACTCGGGTTGCGGGCGCGAGACCCAATTGAACATCTGAATCGGCAGCACCGTGAACTCGTCGTGCAACCACTGGAACGAGACAAACGGCGGTTCACTCATGACCGGAGGCGGCGGCAAAAAGGCAATGAACGTCAACGCACCAATCGTGATCAGCGGCGCGGTTTCGCCCAAAGCGCGACTCGTGGCAATGATGACGCCCGTCGCAATTCCGCCAGCCGAGTACGGCAGCAGGTGATGACTCACGACCTGCCACTTGCTCGCCCCGATGGCAAACGCCGCTTCGCGAATGTTCGACGGTATCGTGCGGAGCGATTCGCGGGTAGCGACGATCACGATCGGCAAGATGAGACACGCCAGGGTCAACCCGCCGGCGAGCGTGCTGCGGTTCATACCGAGTTGATAGATAAACAGGCCGAGCGCCATCAGACCGTAGACGATCGACGGGACACCGGCCAGATTCGAGATGTTGATCTCGATAAACGTGGTGAGTCGATTCTTGGGCGCGTACTCTTCGAGATACACCCCGGCAGCGACGCCCAGCGGCACGGCCGTGATGACCGTGACGAGCATGATCATCAGCGAGCCGACCCAAGCGGAAAGAATGCCTGCCCGCGCGGCGGCGCGCGAGGGGAACGAGGTCATGAACTGCCAGTCGATGCGCGACAAGCCTTGCCGCGCAAGATCGCCCATGAGCACCACCAGGGTGAGTAGCGCGATCAACACGCAACAGATGCCGAGGGCAGCGAAGAGCCGATCGGTCAGCTTGCGACGTTCGACGAGTTTGCGAAGGTCCATGTTCAATACGCCTCGCGAAAGCGCTTCCGCAGCCAGTGGCCGAAGATGTTGATCGACAAGGTGATCAGAAACAACACGAGGCCCGCCGCGAAAATGGACTTGTAACCGATCGAGTCGTGGGGATTGTCGCCCAAGCTGGCCTGCACGATGAACGCGGTGATCGTCGCGGCCCCTTCGCGCGGATCGAGCGTCAAATTGGGCTGCGTTCCGGCGGCAATGGCCACGATCATCGTCTCGCCGATCGCCCGCGAGATGCCAAGGATATAAGCACTGGCAATACCCGAGATCGCCGCGGGATACACGACCTTTACCGCCGTGATCAACCGGTTGGCCCCCAGGGCGTAGGCCCCTTCGCGCAGCAACATCGGGACTGCCCGCAAGGCGTCTTCGCTGAGGGAACTGACATACGGTACGATCATGATGCCCATGACAATGCCCGCGCTGAGCATGTTGAACGCCGGAGTCCCCGGGACGATTTTTTGCACCAGCGGCGAGACGAGTTGCAACGCAAAGTAGCCATACACGACGGTGGGAACCGCGCTGAGCAACTCGAGCAGCGGCTTGATCCCCTCGCGCAGGCCGGCCGGAGCAAACTCGCTGAGATAGATCGCGATAATCGTGCCGAGCGGCAAAGCAATGAGTAGCGCTACGCCGGTGGTCACCAACGTGCCGCTGACCAAGGGCATGATACCAAAGTGCGGATCGGCAAAGAGCGGCGTCCACAAATGGTCGGTAAAGAACTGGACCAGCGACACCTCGCGGAAGAACGCCAGCGACTCGAAGACCAACGTTCCGGCGATGCCCAACGTGATCGCGACACTGCTAACACCCGCCAAGAACAGCAGCAGCTCAATGATGCGGTCAAGCAACGGCTCCTTAGCCGCACGACGCTTGACGTTCGTACGCTGCGGAAGACTGGCAACTTGCGTTGCCGGAGTGCTTGGATCGGCCGTCGATGACATAACACCACGAAACAGGATGAATCGGCAACCTTCGAGTCACCGCCGCCGCCCAACCGGGCCAGAAAGCTCGACCCGTGACAGGGGGCGATCGCTAACCTTTTTGAGCGGCACCAGACTATATCATTTGCCGTGTCGACCAACCAGCGGCGCGAAGCGTATCAACCGTCTCGAATTGATCGAGCGGGGGGGCGGTAGGCCCTGATCGTTTCGCGCCGCCGAAAGGTGCTCGCGTTTACTTCTTGAGCTCGCGCTTCAAGATTTCTTCGACGGTCAGGCCCACCTCGGGCACGCCACCGAAAACCGAGCCCGTTTCACGCTTCGCGAACCGTTCGGTTGCCATTTGATACGCTTGGGCGGGCAAAGGCAGATACTTCACCTCGGTCGCTAAGTCAGCAACGTTCTTCAGCAAGAACTCGACGCATTGCTTCACTTCGGGCTTGTCGGCCGACTTCTTGTTCACGTAGATGAACAGCGGACGCGACAGCGGCGTGTAGCTGCCGTTGAGCACGTTCTCGGGCGCGGGCCCCACGGGCTTGGCGTCCTTCTTCGACGAGTCGATCACGGCCAGCGCCTTGAGCTTAGCCTTGTTCGGCTCGTAGTACGCAAACGGAATGTAACCGAGCGAGTGCTTGTCGCCGCTGACACCTTGCACGAGCGTGTTGTCGTCTTCGCTGGCGGTGAAGTCGCCACGGCTAGCCTTCGACTTGCCGTTGATCGCTTCGGTGAAATAGTCGAACGTGCCCGAGTCGCTGCCGGCACCGAACAACGTCAGCTTTTCATCCGGCCAGGCGTCGTTGATTTGCTTCCACTTGGTGACCTTCTCTTGCGCGGCGGGCTCCCACATCTTCTTCAAGTCCGCGGTGCTGATCTCGTTCATCGGATTGCTCGGATGCACGACAATCGTCAACGCGTCGAAGCAGATCGGCAGCTCGATGAACTCGATGCCGTTGGTCTTGGCTTGTTCGAGCTCTTCCTTCAGGATCGGACGCGAGGCGTTCGAGATGTCGGTCTCGCCGCGGACAAACTTCTTGAAGCCGCCGCCCGTGCCCGAGATGCCGACCGTGACCTTAATCTTGGTCGCAGCTTGAAACTCTTCGGCGACTGCTTCGGACACTGGGAACACGGTGCTCGAGCCGTCGATCTTGATCGTGCCGCCAGAGACTTGCGGTGCGGCTTTATCCGGGACGGCTGCAGGCGTGGTTGTCGACGCTTTGGCGCTGTCGGCGGACTTCGTATCGCTCGAAGCGGCAGGCTTGGTTTCCGGCTTGGTCGGCGTTGAGGTCGAGCCGCCACAGCCCACAAACGACAATGTCAGGCCGAAAGCCATGGCCCACATCCAAAGGTTCCGTTGTTTCATTGCAATCCGTCTCGTGTATGCCAAGGTTGAGTTGTTTGCCGCTGCTCGCGGGTCACGATTTGAGGGCCGCGTTGGCCGAGCACGCTTTCGCAAGCAGAGCAGTGCCGGGCGCAATCGCACCCAGGACGGACCGCATGGTAGCGGTCGATTATTAGGAAAACGTGAGGAACGCGTTTTCTTCTGAACGAAGGTCGTCGCGGGCTTGGCGATTGGGGCCGTAATTAGTTCGCCGACAACAACTTGCGCTGCGAACGAACTGCTTGCCGCCCATTGCAGCTCAGGAACGATTCTTCGTTTTACCCTTGGCCTTGGTCTTGCCCCCTTCGCGCGATTCGCCGTCGGTGAATGGCGAACGCTCAAACGTCTGGCTATCGCCGGTCACACGCGGATCGCCCGCTTGCTTCAGCTTGCCCAGCAACTGCTCGCTGAGCTGCTGCTTGACCTGCGCCAAGGCCGGGTCGGCCGCGAGATTCTTGACTTGGTCGGGATCGGTCCGCACGTCGTACAACTCCTCGGCCGGTCGCGGTGCAAAGGCGTAGTCATAGTGCCAGCGCCACTTGGGATCGGCCCGATGAGCAACGAGCCACGCTTTGGTGGGACCAGCGTCCATGTCGGGGAACGCGATCCGCGTGTTGTTCTCCAACTCGCTTTGGGACGGCGTGTGCGTATCGGTGACGGCATAAGCATCGCCCATCGGCATGCGTTCGGGGGCAAAGTTGCGGATGTACAAGAAGTCTTTCGTGCGGAGCATGCGATGCGGATAAGGCAAGTTGCCCGTCCGGGCGCTGCCGACATGACGCTCGCGGCCGGCGACAACATAATCGCGCGCCGGGTCGACTTGGCCCGACTGGTCGCTCGCCAACACCGGCTGCAAACTGCGACCATTGAGCCCGGCCGGATGCTTGACGCCGCCTACGTCGAGAAACGTGGGACACAGATCCATCAGATTCACAAAGTCGTCGACCACGCGACCTGATTTGATCCCCGGCCCGGCTGCGACCAGCGACACGCCGACGCCGAAGTCGTACAGATTGCATTTTCCGCCGGGAAAACCGGGCGCGCCGTGATCGCCGCTGATCACGATCAACGTTCTCTCCAGTTCGCCGGTCTCTTCGAGCCGCTTGAGCAACACGCCGATATAGCTGTCCCAAGCCTGAATCTCGCCGAGATAATCCGCGAAGTCCTCGCGCACCTCGGGCACATCGGGCAGGAACTTCGGCAACTTGCCCGCGAGCGAGTCGGGCTCGATTCCCCACAACGCTTTGCCCGAGCCTTTGACCCAGGTGCGATGCACGGTCGTCGGGCCGAACCAATAGAGAAACGGCTTGCCCGCGGGCCGAGCGGCGAGAAAATCGTCGAAGTTACCGCGGACCTGAGCATGTAGCCGATCGCGAGCCGCGGCCACGGTCTCGCCGCCAGCCACGGCGCGTGTCACGTGTTCGGAATAGTTGTTGAACTCGCCTCCGGACTTTTCATACGCAAACTTGCCGGCTCCGAACGGAGCGTCGTTCGGCGAGCCGGGGCTCCAGACCTTGGACGTTTCGCCGATGTGATAACCGGCTTCGTGCAGCAGCAGCGGGAAACTCGGAATCGACGAGTCCCATTGAGCGCCAACCAGAATCGCGCCGCGACCGGTGTTGAAAAAATAGCGGCCCGAGAGCAACGCACTGCGGCACGGCGTGCAACTGGGGGCATTGACGTAGGCGTTGCGAAACAGCACGCCCTGCGACGCGACCCGATCGATGTGCGGAGTCTTGACGACTTGATTGGGCGACGGACGCGACTCGTGCCGCGCGTAAGCACTCGCGTAACGCCCCCAGTCGTCGGCAAAGCAGAACACGATATTCGGTCGAGTCGAGTCCGCGGCCTCGACTCGCTGCGCTGAGCCGACAAGTGCGCCAATGATTCCCCACAACACAACGAGCGAAAACAGGCGATGCGACATGAGCGGAGCTTCCGGGAGATGCGAGACTCAAACGAGGTCAGCCACGGGCGAGCGGCGACGCTCACCAAGATAACGACCTCGCCGCGACATTGCCCGTGAAAAAAGCCGCCCGTCGAGGTCTCGTTTAAACCCACTCGCGTGTCGATATTTAGGTGAACTCGCAAATCGGCTCGCGGTTCGCTATCTTCTTACCACGGCGGAGTTACCATCGAGGAGCGATCATGTCGGAACACGATTTTCAGCCCATCACGTACGATCCCCGCGGCGTCTATTTGCCTGGCACGGGCCTTGAGCCCGGCGACCTCGCCGCCTTGGCACCGCGACTCGAAGCAGCTCGGGCCGAGACGCTCGCCGACGTCGATCTGTGGCAAAGTCATGGTCCGGTCCCGAAAGAGAAAGACCCGCTCGACGCCGGCTTCCTGACGTTGCCCGAGCGGTTGCTCGCCGATCACGCCGAGAACGGCGCTCGCAGCGAGGTGGGCCGCATCTTGGCGACCGCCAATCGCTTCAATGAACACGTCGATCGGGCAGTCGTGCTGGGCATCGGTGGCTCGTACATGGGGGCCAAGGCGCTGTTCGATTCGTGCTGCCATTCGTATCACAACGAATTGTCGCGCGAAGCTCGCCGCCATTGTCCACGAATCTATTTCGAGGGGAACAACGTCGACAACGATGCCTCGCAGGGACTGCTCGATCTGCTCGGTCGTGGCCCGGCGACCGATCGCGATCACCGCTGGGGTATCCTCGTAATCAGCAAGAGCGGTGGCACGCTCGAGACCGCCGCGGCCTTTCGCATCTATCTGAACTCGCTCCGCACGTCGCTCGGCGATACGCACAAGCTCGGCGACTTTGTCGTGCCTGTGACCGGTCCGAGCGGCAAGCTGTACGATCTCTCGCAGGCGATCGGGTGTCCCGAGATGTACTACATTCCCGATGGCGTGGGAGGCCGGTTCTCGGTGCTGACCGCCGTTGGCTTGCTCCCCGCCGCCGTGCTGGGGCTCGATATTCTCAAGTTGCTCACCGCCGCGGCCGACATGAACCGCCGCTTCCGCGAGTTGCCCGTGGGACAGAACCCGGTACTCGACTACGTCGGCATCTCGCATCTGATGGAAGTCAAACGTGGCGCGACTATCCGAGTGTTGAGCACCTGGAGCAAAGGGCTCGAATCGGCCGGCCTGTGGTACGATCAACTGCTGAGCGAGAGTCTTGGCAAACGCGAACACGGCGCGACGCCGATCACGGTCGTGAACACGCGCGATCTGCACTCGCGCGGTCAACAGCATCAAGAAGGCCGCCGCGACAAGCTCATCACGAACGTGATCGTCGATCAACCCCGCCGCGCGCCGCTGGCGATCGGCATGAGCGAGCTCGATCAAGACAAGCTCAACGAGATCGGCAACAAGACGCTGCCCGACATTCTTTCGGCAGCGATTCGCGGCACGAACGAAGCGTATGCCGAGGACCGCCGCCCCACGGCCGACCTGCATTTGCCGCGGCTCGACGAGGCGGCACTAGGACAATACTTCCAGATGATGATGCTCGCCACGGTTGTCGAAGGTCGTTTAATCGGCATCAACCCCTACGGCCAACCGGGCGTCGAAGGTTACAAGAAGCACATGAACAAGAATCTGCGCAAGTAGCCGCCTGCGTCGCTTTCAGTTTCGCTTACGAGTTCAACAAAGGGGAACTGCGCGATGCCGATCGAGTTTGCTTGTCGTGGATGCGAAAAGGTGTTACGCGTTCCCGACGACGCGGCGGGCAAAAACGCCAAGTGTCCGCAATGTGGCGCGGTAGTGCCGGTCCCCACGGCCAACGCCGCGTTCCCGACGATCAACGTCGAGCCGACGTCGGCCTTTCCGCAAGCGCCTCCTCTACCGCCGTCGACACCCGTGGGCGGAAACCCGTTCGGCGCCTATGTCGCCCCCTCGACCGACAATCCGTTCCAAGCTCCGGCGATCGACGTGGGCAGCCCCTTTACTCGAGCCGGTTTGCCGAGTTCATGGCATCCGGCGGACCTCGGCAGTCGCTTTGTCGGAGCGATGATCGATGGGCTTTTGAATCTTGGCGCGGCGATGCCGGCTATGATCATGGTGTTTCTCGCGATCGCCAACGAGCGCAACGGCGGCATCGACGACGCGAGTTTCATGGTCGGGTTTTACGGGCTGCTGATCTTCGGCATGCTCGTCCTGGGCGCGTTCCAGTGGTACTACATCGTTCGTGACGGTCAAACGCTGGGCAAGAAACTCGCGGGGACGCGCATCATTCTGCTAAGCGGCGAGTTGCCCGGCTTCGGCGCGGGCGTCGCGCTGCGGGCCTGGGTGCCGATGGTGATCGGCTTCGTGCCGTGCATCGGTCCGCTGTTCAACCTGATTAACCTGATCATGATCTTTCCCGATCCGCATCGCATGTTGCACGACATGATTGCGGGGACGATCGTGGTGAACGCGAGTTATGATCCGCGGGTAAGAAACGTTACATTTTAAGGCCCATGAAGTTCGAAGGAATTGATCATTTAGACTCGATTCGTCCGCACCCTTGCAGTTGTTTGCGGCAAACATGCGAAAGGCCGAGGCGAGCTGGGGGCGGCAAATCTTTCGCATCCTTTTCTTTTTCGAGCACGGTCGATTCAAGCGCTGGTCGAGCGACGATGCACGGATCGGGCCTCCTGTGAGGTCGACACCTTTCCTTCGCTAGCAGACCATTTAGGCTATTGCTATCATAGGAATGGCTCCCTAGGCGGGGGCGATTACCTCCCAAAGAGGAAGTAGCCGATGGCGATAGCAATTCAAGACTTTTGCAAGTTCTGCCAAGAGACTAACCTTCTCCCACAGGCCGATCTCGACAATTTGGTCGCGTCGCTTAGTTCGCCAGACGCCAAGCAACTCGCCACCCTATTGGTGGAAAAGCAGAAGCTAACTGCTTATCAATCGAGCGAAATATTCCAGGGGCGCGGAGCGCAATTATTGCTCGGCGAATACATTTTGTGCGACAAGTTGGGGGCGGGGGGCATGGGTGAGGTGTTCCAAGCGCGACATCGACGCATGCACCGCACAGTTGCTCTAAAGCTCTTGCCGCGCAGCGTCTCCAATGATCGTGATTCAGTAAGTCGCTTTCAACGCGAAGTCGTCGCAGCCGCACGGCTATCTCACCCACATATTGTGCAGGCGTTTGACGCGGGCGAATGGCGAGGAACCCACTATCTGGTCATGGAATATGTCGATGGCTTCGACCTCGCGATGTTAGTGCGCAAACGTGGTCCGTTGCAGGTTAACCACGCCGTTCATTGCTTGATCCAGGCCTCATTGGGCCTTGCGTATGCACACAATGAAGGCGTGATTCATCGGGACATCAAGCCGGCCAACTTGTTGCTCAACAAAAGTGGCGTAGTAAAGATTCTCGATCTTGGGTTGGCGCGGTTCGACGACCCAACGATTGCCGCTGAATTGACTCACATCGGCAGTGTCATGGGTACGGCAGACTTCATGAGTCCCGAGCAAGCACTTGATACCCACCGGGCGGATGCGCGAAGCGATATTTATAGCCTGGGTTGCACCTTGTTTTACTTGCTCACGGGCGAAAAGGTGTACGAGGGTGATACGGTGATGAAAAAACTCGTCGCACATCGTGAACAACCGATTCCCTCGTTACGCGCCGTACGCGGAGAAGTTTCGCCTGAACTCGACGAACTGTTTCGCAAAATGGTCGCCAAGCGGCCGGAAGATCGAATCCAGTCGATGCAACTCGTACATCGCGAGTTACAACTCTGCGTGCCGGGAGCCGATCAAAGCCTGGGAGCAACGGCCCAAATGTCAATCCAATCGCTGTCGGACAGCAATTTGGTAAGCTTCTTGCATCAGTTGCCATCGCCAGGAACTACGGCTCTCGATCCGCGTGAAGCGGTGCGGCAGATTACGGCGGTTTCAAGTCTACATCGCGATACACGGGCCAACCTACCCACGCTTGGACGTCGGACAGTCTCGGCAGAGAAGCCTCTTAAGACTTCGCTCACGAATGCTCGCCAGAATCGTTCGCGAACACTTGCGGGGTGGATCTGCATGGGATTGGCGGTCCTAATATTGCTGATGACAGGTATCGCGGTTGCTTTCTATCAACTGCGCAATCGCTCGTCACGCGCCGTTCCAGTATCCCCGCCGATCGTGAACGTTCCGGCGACCAAGCTTAATATCTCTTCATCCCCAAGTCCCGTGTTGCCCCAGCCGAGTACCCCGCCCACCGCGATCTCGCCTGTGTCCACGACACCAGGACCGAAACGCATTTCGCCCGATCGATCGGCAGCCGAATGGGTGTTATCCATAGGCGGCAAGATTCAAGTCGCACTCGCAGCCTCGAACGGCGGTTACATCGAACGAGAGGTGCTCGATGTCAGCAAGCTGCCCTCTGGGCCATTTTTTGTGAGCAGTATAGACCTACACGAGAACGTCCGTGTTACAGGTAAAGATTTGGAACGACTTTCAAATCTCGTTCGACTCGTGAAAATCGATCTTTCAAAGACGCATCTTTTGGGAGGAACAATTCGGCACTTGTCGAAATCGGTTGTTCTAGAAGAGTTGAATCTAGGGAACGGCATTTCTGTAAACGACCATCAGTATCTTATTTCATTTCCGCAGCTGAAAAAACTCTGGGGACTTGTAAGTTTTGGCGACGCGGACCTGCCGTTCTTAGTTACAAAGCAATTGACATCAATTAACGTCGAACGTGCCACCCTTTCAACGAAAGGATACCTTGAAATTGTATCCCGTTGGCCATCACTAAGTATTTTGCGTATGGGACAAACAGAGCTTACTGTGGAACAGATCTCAATTATTTCACGACTTCCCAGGCTTTCTGAGCTTCGCGTGAGATGCCCAGAACGAGGCAATGAAGCCTTGCGCGAGGTTGAGCGCATTAGCGGTCTAATGCGCTTTCAATTAAGCGGTTGGCAAGGTGTAACTGACGAGGGAGTGACTTCATTGGCGAAACTCACGAAACTGTTCGAGCTTAACTTGCAGAGCACGGACGTCACAGATGCGTCCGTCGAGAAACTTGCGACGCTTAAGGATATAAAAAATCTAACTGTCAAGGGAACAAAAATCACGCCCGAGGGAATTGCACGATTGCGCGCGGCATTACCGAACTGCAAGATCGAATGATCGCTACTCGAATCGCTCAGGGAAGAAAATCATTCCAACGATCTAAGTTTGATCGAAGGTTTACGATTGTTATTCCCACTCAGTATTGACGCTGCTCTCATTTGAGACCATCTTACCCCAACACCTCTCCAATCGGCTTCGGATCCTTATCGACAAACTTCACCGGCCGACCGTCGTCGAGCAGCACTTCTTTCTCGATGTCGACGCCCATGATGCCGCAAATCGTGGCCATGAAGTCTTGCACCGAGACCGGCCGATCCTCGACCGTGGCGCCGGTCGCGTCGCTGCGGCCGATCACCTGACCACCCTTGATGCCGGCGCCCATGAACATCGTCGTCCAGGCTTTGGCAAAGTGGTCGCGACCGATCCCCTTGAGCTTCGGCGTACGACCGAACTCGCCCATCCAGACGACGAGCGTCTCGTCGAGCAAGCCACGCTCTTCGAGATCGGTGATGAACGCCGTCATGCCCGGGTCGAGCAGGCCGCAGAGCTTGCGGATTTGATTGTTGTTCTCGAAATGGGTGTCCCAACCTTCGAGGCCGACCTCGATGTACTTCACATCCGCTTCGATCAACCGCCGGGCGAGCAAGCACCCTTCGCCAAAGCGGTTCTTGCCGTAACGCTCGCGCACCGCGGCCGGTTCTTGCGAGATGTCGAACGCCTTGGCCTTGCTCGAACGCATCATCTGCACCGCCCGGGCATAGACCGTCTTGTGATCGCCGCTGATCGGCGACTGATACTCGCGGGCAAAGCCGGCTTCGAGCTTGTCGAGCAGCGTGAGTCGACCGGCGAGTTGCTCGGGCGTGCCCGGCGCGGCGAGATTCTCGACCCCTTTGGTCGGGTTCATCACGAACAACGGCTGATGGTACGCGCCGAGAAAGCCCGGCCCGAAGCTCTTGTCGCGCCGTTCGGCAATCGCCACATAGCTCGGCAAGTCGGCGTTGGGATCGCCGAGTTCCTGCGAACAGATCGAGCCGAGACTCGGCCAATTCACGCCACCTTGAGCATCGCGAAAACCGGTCCGCAAATGCACCCGGGCCCGATTGTGCTCGTTCTCGATCGTGCTCATGCTGCGCACAATCGCGGCGCGGTCGACCAGCTTGGCGAACTGCGGCAGCAACTCCGAAATCTGAATGCCTGGCACGACGGTGTCGATCGGCTTGAAGATGCCGCACTCGGGGACGGCCGGTTTCAGGTCGAACGTATCGGTATGCGGCGGGCCACCGTCCATCCACAGCACGACGATCCGCTTGGCCTTCGCTTTGGCCGCGGTCTTGGTTTCCGCAGCGCGAGCCGCGATCGCCGGCAACCAACCGGTCAGCGACGTCGCCGCGACCCCTGCGGTCGAGAGACGCAGCCATTCACGACGAGACAGCGGCAGTTGCCAATCGGGTTGAGTCATCGCGGCGGGTTCCTGGTACGTCTTGACGGGAGGGCGGGGGAAAAAGGAACCACAGAGACACAGAGGGCACAGAGAGAAATACGGAGATTGATAAGCAGGACAGGGTTGCGATTGTTTTGAACTATCTCACCCATGATTCATCATTACCTCCTATTCTCTCTTCATTCTTCTCTGTG
>JAEUIL010000462.1 GCA_016794255.1 Planctomycetaceae bacterium
AAATGGGTGCTATCGCTTAGCGCCTCGGCGCCCATGCGAGCCACTTGCGTCATGACGACAAACAACAGCGTGGCGACCCACGCAGCGGAGCAGTCTTTCGTAGCCGAACTCGCCAGAGTTCGGGGAGTCGGCAGCGGGGCAGTGCCCGAACTATGGCGAGTTCGGCTACATGTATCCAACTCCAACGCCTGTCGCGCGATCAAAAAAACCGGCACGATGCACAACACCAGCGGAATCGCCGCCGCGATCTGAGCCGATAAAGCCCAACTGAGTTCGCCCCCCACGGCGCTCACCATCCCACGCACTGCCAGCACCGCCAGCGGATACAACGGCGGCGCGGGCTCGGTTCGCAACGTAGCCCACATACCGTCACGCTCGATGAGCTGCGCATGAGCGACGAAATTCACAGCGTCGACCGCCGGCAGTCGCGCATGGAAAATCATCCAGCCCTGCAGCGCGGTCGAAAGCGCAAACAGAGCGACGAGCCCCACGGCTGTCGAGTTCGATGGCTTCATGCTAGCGAACGGGGTAGAGAAGTCGGCGAACTGTAGTGACCCGTGGGGAGTGGGTCAACGGAGGTTGCCGTGCTAGCAGGGGAAGGAGAGGTGGTTGGTGGTTAGTTGTTGGTGATTGGTGCTCGGGCGCGAAACCGCAAGCGTAGCTCTTAACCAATCACTAACCACTAACAACCAACCACTTTCTTCACAACCGACAATTCGTGATCTGCATCTCCAGAATCGCGGTCGCGCCGAGCGCTTCGAGACGCTCCATGATGCCGATCACCTCGCCGCGGCGAACCATCACACGCACCGCACACCACTCGCTGTCTTCGAGCGAGCTGACCGTCGGTGAGTTGAAGCCCGGCGTGATCTTCTCGGCCTCGGCCAATTTCTTGCGCGAGATGTTGTACTCCAGCAACGAATACGCCCGGGCGATGACGACCCCTTCGAGACGTCGCACGACGCGATCGGCGACCACGGACAAACGTTTCGCGGGGTTCTGAATCAGCACGGTCTCATAGCGGCCGATCTCGCACAGCACCCGCAATCGGTTGGCAGCCAATGTGCTGCCGGTCTCGACCAGATCGACAATCGCGTCGGCCACGCCCAGAGCGATCATCACTTCGACCGAGCCCGAGAGCGTGACCAAATGCACCTTCGCGCCGTGAGTGCGCAAGAACGTATCGGTGCAGTGCGGAAAGCTCGTCGCCACGCGCAGGCCGTTGAGTTGGGCCGGCGATTGGATCGAGCTTTCGTCCGGCACGCAGATCGCGAGGCGACATTGGCCGACACCCAAGTTGAGCCGATTGTTGACCGTCGCGGCACTCTCTTGAATCAGATCGGCGCCGGTGATGCCCATGTCGATCGCCCCTTCAGCGACGAGCACGGGAATATCCTCGGTCCGCAAGAACGTGACATCGATCGGCATGTCCTTGACCCGCGCGAACAGGCTTCGTTCCTGACGACGAAAGCTCAATCCCGCATCGCGGAGCAGTTCGCCAGCGAGTTCCGAGAGACGACCTTTGCTGGGAATGCCGATACGAAGGTTTTCAGCGCTGAGAGTCATGGGGAGGGGGGAAGGTGAGTAAGTGAGTAAGTGGTCGTGGAGTGTTTGGTGTTTAGTGTTTGGTGTTTGGTGAGTCGGGACGTTCTGCAGCTCGCTTGCGGTTTCGCGCCTAACTACGACTCCGTCTTGGGTGGTCGCGCCGCTTTCTCGGCGAGGCCCGAGATCCCAAACCGCCGGGCGAGCTCGGCCTCGACCTCCGCCAACGGCACGTCGCGATGCGCCATCATCACGAACATGTGA
>JAEUIL010000493.1 GCA_016794255.1 Planctomycetaceae bacterium
TGTCGCATCAGATCGGAAAGTGGATCGCCTGTATCGTTTGTGCCGGTGTCGTCACCGGGGCAGGCTTGTTGGCTGGTACGGAATATCTCAGCGGCAAGGTTTGGGCCGAGCCGAAGATCGTCGATCCCGGCCCGATCGGTGGTCCGCCGGCCGACGCGATTGTGCTCTTCGATGGCAAGAGTCTCGACGCCTGGAAGGGTGGCGAGAAGTGGACCATCGCCGACGGCGTGGCGACCGTGAAGGGCGGCAGCGTGCAGACGAAACAAGGCTTCGGCGACTGCCAGTTTCATCTCGAGTTCATGTCGCCCGCCGAGGTCAAAGGTTCGGGCCAAGGGCGTGGCAACAGCGGCATCCACTTCATGGGTCAATATGAGGTGCAGATTCTCGACTCGTACGACAACGTCACCTACTTCGACGGACAATGCGCCTCGATCTACAAGCAACATCCGCCGCTGGTGAATGTCTGCCGCAAGCCGGGCGAGTGGCAAACGTATGACATCATCTTCATCGCGCCGCGTTTCAACGACGACGGCAGCGTGAAGACGCCGGCGTATCTGACGGTACTGCACAACGGCGTGTTGGTGCAAAATCACTTCCCGCTCGAAGGGGCGACCGCCTGGCACAAGCCGCCGGAGTACACCAAGCACGACGCAAAGTTGCCGATCTCACTGCAAGATCACGGCAATCCGGTGAAGTTCCGGAACATTTGGATTCGGGAGCTGTGAGGAGTGGGGAAGGTGAGTAAGTGAGTAGGTGAGTAAGTCTTGGGAGTGTGCGTGATGAGTTCGTATGTTTGCCGAGTGTGTCTGAAGGCGTGCATGGTTCTGGTCGGACTGTGCGCGGTGACTCAAGCTGCCGAGCAACCGGGAGTCGTGTCGAGCGAGTTTATCTATGAACAAGCGTCGTTCCCCAGCTGCCACGCGTCGACGATTGTCGAAACGAAAGCCGGTCTCGTCGCGGCATGGTTCGGCGGCACGCGCGAAGGGGCGGCCGATGTCGGCATCTGGCTGGCTCGACACGTCGGCGGCAAATGGACCGCGCCGATCGAAGTGGCGACCGGCGTACAAACCGACGGCACGCGACATCCGTGCTGGAACCCGGTGTTGTTTCAGCCGAAGAGCGGCCCTTTGCTGTTGTTCTACAAAGTCGGTCCATCACCGAGCACGTGGTGGGGCATGCTGCGGACGAGTACCGATGCGGGCCAAACGTGGAGCGACGCGCGACGGTTACCCGACGGCATCTTGGGACCCGTGAAGAACAAGCCGATCGAACTGGCTGACGGGACGATTCTCTCGGCGAGCAGTGCCGAAGGATTGAGCCCCGCCCCGTCGTGGCGCGTCCATTTCGAGCGCAGCAGCGACGGCGGCGCGACTTGGACTAAGGTCGAGGTGCCCACAACGCTCGAATCTCCCGGCGCGATTCAGCCGAGCATCTTGCAACATCGCAACGGTTCGTTGCAGGCCCTTGGTCGCAGTCGCGGCGGCAAAGTGTTTACGACGACCTCAAAAGACCAAGGCCGGACGTGGTCGTTGTTGGAACTCACATCGCTTCCCAATCCGAACTCGGGAACCGACGCCGTGACCTTGCGTGACGGTCGTCACTTGTTGATCTACAATCACACGCCCAAGGGTCGCACGCCGCTCAACATCGCGGTCTCGACCGACGGTCGCGCGTGGCAGCCAGCGTTGACTCTGGAAACCGACCCCGGCGAGTACAGCTACCCCGCGATCATTCAAACCGCCGACGGTCTGGTCCACGCCACCTACACCTGGAAACGGCAGCGAATCAAGCACGTGGTGATCGATCCGGCGAAGTTCTGAGGCATCCCGGGTATTTAGCCCTAGCAAGGTCTTCGTGCTTACATCGCTGACCGCGATGCATTTGGCTCCCCCCCGACGCATTTCTCGCCTAAATTGTGCCAATGAAGCTGGCAAGTTCGTGATCGGGTGCAGCGTGCGAATCGACTCAATTGCTAGCAATTCCTTAAAGCTGCGCAAGGTACGTAGACGAAGCAGATAGTGGAAGAGTTCGGCAAGGAGGATTCCGAACAAGCATCGCGCTTCCCTCGGCACTTCTCGCTTGGTCGACGCTTCTTCGGTGTACCCGAGGTCTCGTCCGTCTACAGCATCGCCGGCAGTCACCCTGCGGCGCGACACCCAACTTTATGCGCTCATCTTTCTGGAAGCGGACGATCTGGGGCCTCGCCATCACACTTTCCTCTTTGCAACTCGCCCCCGTCTCGGCCGGCGACTGGATCGGCGCCGAGCGCCGCGTGTCGCGTCTGGCGACCGACGAGGACGGCATCAGCGCCGCTCACGAGGCGGTCGAAGCGTTCGCCGCGATCGTCGTGCCCGAGGATAGCAAGCTCGAAGTGCATGACCCCAGCGAGCCCACGCTGGAAGAAACGACCGACGGCGAGCGGTTGCTCAAGTGTCGTCGATTCGGCGTGTTTGCGATGGGTTCGGAGCTCGCGCCCGCCGATGCCAAGCAACTGCCGTTCTTCTCGGGCGGCATCATTCGCAATCACATCAAGGCTCACTTCCTGAGCATTCAAGCGCGGGTCACCGCGACGCCCAACGGCGTTCCCTACGTGCTCGATCGAGCGCTCGTGGGCGTGTGCAAGTATGACGAGCGCGAGGCGATCAGCTCGTCCACCGAACTCGTCGATCGTTCGTCACGCGATATTCGCAGTCATGGCTTTCTGATCGAGAAGACGGCCGACGGCAAACTAGCGCCGCCGCGAACGCTCGTGATCTCGATTCGCACGACGCGAGCTTTGACGCAGGCCGACGGCACCGACAAACTCACGCCGCACTACGAATACGTGTTCGTCCACGGTCGTCCGAACGAGAAAGGCGATGGCCTGACGCTGCATGGCTTTGGCACGACTCACTTCCGTACCCGGCTGCATTGCTTCACGCGGCAAGCCGTGCCCGCTCAACTGAGCGACTGCGCGATTCAAGGGACGATCGTGTTCACCGCCTTTTCCTACGGCGGACAACTCCCCAAGGCCAACGCCACCCGCAAGGTGCGTCTCAACGAAGTCACAGCCTGCAACGTGAGCCGTATCAACGAATGGCTCAAAGAGCGCGAACTCTCGGGCGACGCCTGGGAGAACCTGCCGCGCATCTTCGACGCGATGCTCGACAACGAAACGCCGCGGGACGAGCCGCCCGTAGCCGACGTCCTGCCGATCTCGGTCACGTCGCTGCCGACGAAGTAGCGTCGCGGTCATTTCCATAACTGCGGGCCCTCGGACAACTGTTTTCGCCTCGATTCTTGGCCACAAATCCCCCTCGCGGCATTCGCCCCGGGTCGAGTAAACTGGCACCTGCACGGCTGTCACTGCGGCAACCGGTCTGGGTTGTCACCTACTCACCACTCACTTACTCACCTCCGCTCCCCCGCATGTCACCCGCGTTGATCATCTGCCTGGCGATCGCGGCTTTGGCGTCGATCACCGTTTTGACACGGCTCATGCTGGCGCAGCGGAACACGTTGATTCAAGAACTTCACCAACAGGCCGAGGCGGAAGCCCTACGTTTAAAGGCTGAGAAAAAGAAGCACGCCAAGGCGAAACGAAAGGCCGGTTGATAACCGAGAACCCTTCCGATGCCCAAGCTGTACATTGAGACCGTCGGCTGCCAGATGAACATGCTCGATAGCGAGCTGGTCGTGGCTGCCCTTCGCAAGCAAGGTTACGAACTCGTCGATTCGCCGAGCCAGGCCGACACGATTCTGTTCAACACGTGCAGTGTCCGCGCTCATCCCGAGGATAAAACCTACAGCGCGCTCGGCCGTCTGAAGCACGCCAAGGAACGCAACCCGCAGAAAGTGATCGGCGTGCTCGGCTGCATGGCGCAAAAGGATCAAGAGCTGATCTTCAAGCGCGCCCCATTCGTCGATCTGATCGTCGGGCCGGGTCAACTGCATCAAGTGCCCGACTTGATTGCCGCCGCGCGAAAGGGTGGCGGTCAACGTCTGGAAGTTAGTCTCGATCGCCGCGAAGCCTCGCGCCAAGAAGTGGCCCAAAGCTTCGAGAGCTACGATCCGCTGCGCGACGAAGAGATGCGTCCCAGCCGGTATCAGGCGTTCGTGCGGATCATGATCGGCTGCGACAAATTCTGCACGTACTGCATCGTTCCCAAGGTGCGTGGCCCCGAGCAAAGCCGCAACCCGGCCCATATTCTCAGCGAAGTGCGCAAGTTGGCCGACGAAGGTTGCCGCGAGGTGACGCTCATCGGGCAAACCGTCAACAGCTTCAAGTACGTCGACGGCGAGCGGACCACGCGCCTCAGCGATCTGCTGCATCAGATCCACGACGTCGCGGGCATCGACCGCATCAAGTTCGTCACGAATTTTCCCAAGGACATGACCGACGATTTGCTCGTGGCTGTCCGCGATTTGCCCAAGTGCTCGCGATATCTGCACGTGCCGGCCCAAAGCGGCTCGAACGCCGTGCTCAAACGCATGAAGCGGCTCTACACGGTCGAAGAGTACCGCGAGATGTACGCCCGTGTGAAAGCGATCCTGCCCGACGCGGCGGTGACGAGCGACTTCATCGTCGGCTTTTGCGGCGAGACGGAAGAAGACTTCTTGCTGACCTACGAACTCGTGCGCGAGTGTCGGTTCAAGAACAGCTTCATTTTCAAATACAGCGCCCGACCCGGCACCAAGGCCGACGAGCTGTTTCCCGACGACGTGCCCGAGGCCGACAAGCGGCGGCGGAACAACACTCTGCTCGCGCTGCAGAATCAAATCTGCGAAGAAGACAACCTGCCATTCATCGGCCGCCGGGTCGAGATTTTGGTCGAAGGTCCCAGCAAGACGAGCGTCAAGCAAGGCGAGTCCGGCGACATCTTGCAACTCACCGGTCGCACGACCTGCGATCGCATCGTGGTGTTCGACGGCAACCGTCGTCAAATCGGTCAGTTGATGCCGATTCAGATCGTCGATGCCAACGCCTTCACGCTCTTCGGCTCGGTCGTGACCGAGCATGTGGGGCCGGAGGTGTATCAGCTGGCATGATCATTGCCAGGACCAGCAGTCCGCGCAGGCTCCAGGCGACAGTGCGGAGCCAGTTGCTCGCTACGAGTTGGGCGTGAACTTCGGTCGTGAATGCCGCTTGCAACGCGTCGTGACACGGCACTTGGAGCCAGGCGGTCGAGAGCCACACGATTGCGAGCAAAAGCGCGCCGCAATAGAGGTAAGTTTTGGGGACAAACGGCGGTCGGTATTTGAATAGCAACAGCGCGGTCGCTCCCTCGGTAAGCATCGGGAGGGCTACGACCCAAGTGGTTAGCGCGACGTGCCGTGTCTCATAGCCCGGGAACTCGGCCTGACCGACATTGGAGAGCAAAGGGTAATGCACGATCTGCACGAACCAAATCAGGCCCACCATGAAGAGCGTCGCCGCCACGTGCATGACGAAAACATATCGAGACACAAACTGCACCATGCCGTGTCCTCTCTAGTCCCACTCGCGAAACAGCACATCCAGGGTTGCCCGTGCTAATTCCAAGTTCGAGCTCACACGGTGACCTGCGCGTCGCGTGGTTTGCCGGTGAAATCGAGCTCGATGCTTTCGATGCGCAACTGAGCGTCGACCCACACGGCGTTCGCGTGCGCCTCGACGATCACGGCCACGCCCAAGCCGTTGCCAATCGAGAAATTCGCCCCGGGGACGGTCGAGCCTAAGAAACTCGCCAGCGTAAAGGACTCGCACTTGCCGTCGAGATTGAAGACCGGCGTGAATCGCTCGCTCGCCAACTCTTGCACCTGCGTGGCATCCTTTGCCTGCGTGCTGTAGCGGAACAAACTCAGCTTGAATGTGTGGCTCTGCACGAACGTGGCAAAGTCCGCCGCCGATGCCGCTTGTCCGGCGGCGCGGATCGTGAGCGTGTAGTAACCGCCGCGTGCGTTGCGAATTTCCTGGGCGAGAATAACACGCCTCGCGACCGGGGTTGTGGCGGACGAGCGGTCAGCGAAGTAACCCAAACGCACGTGCGGCTTTGGACCACCGACCCGTTCGGCGGCGAGGCCCGACGGAACCGCGAGCGCCGGCTGGGTGCGATCGACGACCGGTGTGGCGCGCCAACCTTTGTCGCGTGTGGTCGCCGCCACGTCGATCAACGGTTGTTCGGCGCGGAAGTCGGTATCGAGCAGCTTGCGTTCATCGTACGGCGGCACAAACGCGACATCGCCGCCGGGGACACACCGGGCCGTCGTCGCCGGAGCATCGCCGAGCAACCGAGCCAGCGACTTTCCTTTGCAGATCGGATGCGGCCGATCGAACCGGTCATAGAACATCCCCGCGGGATCGATGCCCAGCAGGTGAAACAACGTCGCGACCAGATCGTGCGGATGCGTCGGATCGACCGTCGGATACGCACCGTTCTTGTCGCTCGCGCCGAACACTTGCCCGCCGCTGATTCCAGCACCCGCCAGCGCACACGAGAACACCGGTCCCCAGTGATCGCGGCCCCCTTCGCGATTGATCTTCGGCGTGCGACCAAACTCGCCGATCGCCACGACCAGCGTCTCGTCGAGCAACCCGCGCTGCTCAAGATCTTCGATCAACGTTGTGAACGTGATATCGAACTGCGGGCAGAGGCAATCTTGCAGCCGATCGGCGTTCTTGGAATGCGTGTCCCACATCGGATTGTTGACCGCGTTGTCACCAGGCTCGCGCGGCCAGTTGACATGCACCAATCGCACGCCCGCCTCGATCAGCCGTCGGCCGAGCAACACGGTTTGGCCCCACGAGTGCCGCCCGTAACGATCGCGTGTCTGCGGCGACTCTTCATCAATCTTGAACGCGGCCCGGGCATCGCCCGAGGTCACGAGATCATACGCCTGTTGCTGCAGCTTGTTGTATGTGGCGAGATCGTTGGCCCGTTGCTGAGCATCCAGGCCGCGATTGATCTGCGCGAGCAAATCCAAGCGGCGATCTGCACGCCTGGCCGAAATTTCCGCGGGCAACTGCAAGCCATCGATGCGATAATCGCTCGCCGCCGGATCGCCCACGAACCGCTCGGGCTCCCATTGCGCGCCGAGAAAGCCGGCGGTTTGACCCGCGGGCGTCACGTTCTCGTTGAGCCGCATGATGTCCGGGATCCACACGCTGCTGAGCGCGGGGAGGCGTTCACTCGGCTTCAGTCGTTTCACGATCGAGCCGAAGTACGGCCAATCACTCGGCTTGATCTGGCGTGCACTGCCGGGTCCATACGAGTTGCCGGTCAAGACCCAATAGCCGCTCACGTCGTGATTGTTGTCGTTAGTATGCAACGACCGGATGATCGCCAACTTGTCGGCAATGCGCGCTGTGCGGGGGAGTAGTTCACAAAACTGGATGCCCGGCACGTTGGTGGCAATGGGATTGAACGGCCCGCGAATCTCGACCGGAGCGTCGGGCTTGGGATCGAAGGTCTCGTGTTGCGGCGGACCTCCCTGGAGCCACAAGAACATGATGCTCTTGGCCCGGCCGAACGTGCTGCTGCCACTGCTCGTCGAAACCGCCGCGCTCGCTGATCGCGCCGCCAGTAGTTGCGGCAGACTCAGGCCCAACGGCCCGATGAATCCCGCGCCAAGGTTGCGATGCAGCCACTGACGGCGCGTCAACTCGGCGACTTGGCGGCGGTCGAAATCGTGGAACGCCATGTTGCGTTCTCCGGTGGTAAGGCGAGGGAATCAACGACGCCGGGTTGGTCGAGTCGACGGGCGTGACCCCGAGGTGTCGATCATCGCGCGAATGCAGTCGGTCAAATGACGCATGTGAGCCCGCATCGTGTCGCGCGCCGCGTCCACATCACGGTCTTCAATCGCTTGATAAATATCACGATGAATCTGGGTAATGCGACGGTGACCCGCCGGCGTGATCGGCAAGCCGCACTCGAACATCAACTGCCGCCGCAGACATTGCTGCACAAGACCGGTCAGCACCGGATTGCCGGCCGCATCGGCGATGGCGAGATGAAACCGGGTGTCGGCCTCGATCGCTTCGACATGCAACTCGTGTTGATTGATACTCAACCACTCGTCGAGCGCGGCCCGCATCGCGACAAGATCGTGGGACGTGCGGTGCTGGGCGGCTGCGGCGGCGGTCTCGACTTCGAGCACTTCACGTGCTTGGCACAAGTACAGTTGATGGCGATCGACCACGCGCAAGCCATCGGCCTGGGCATCGGGCAAGTTCGGAGCGGCATCGCGGACGTACACGCCGGATCGCGCCCGAGTGTCGATCAGCCCCACTTGCTTGGCCTGCGCCAGAGCGATGCGGACTTCGACAAGCGTCGCGCCCCACAAGCGTGACAGATCGCGAACCGAGGGCAAACGATCGCCGGGTGACAAACCGCGCTCAAAGATCAACCGGCGAATGCGCTCGGCCGGATCTTCGCAAGTCGCGGCGGAAGAGGCGTCTGCGAAAGACATGATCGAGGGGGATCTCTCTGAGCCTAGAAACCACAACCATCGCGCCGGCTAAGTGCGGTACGTATGGCCTGGACACGCCGAGGGTAGCCCATTTCAGATTGAATTTCAATCTGAAATCACGCGGGCTGAAGACGAGACTGCAACCCCGCATGTCAACGTGGTAAGACCGATTCAGTCGCTACTGGCCGGCGGGTGCGGCAAGAATTTGCTCGATGACGTCGACCCCCACCTCGTCACGATAGGCGGTCATCAATTGCCGCCAGACCGGGCCGGGGCGTCCCGAACCGATAGGAATGCCGTTGATCTTCACCGCTGCGGCCAAGAAATATGGCGTGGTGCAGAGCCAGGCCTCGTCGGCGTTCGCCACATCATGAAGCTGCACGTCGCGCTC
>JAEUIL010000505.1 GCA_016794255.1 Planctomycetaceae bacterium
CAAGGGCCCGAGTTCGGCTACGCATCCCACTCGTGACCCATTCAGTAGTTACGCCTTTTGACTGAATTGTGTGCCATGCCCACGTCTGCGTGGGCATGTTTCTCACGGACAAAGCATGTCCACGAAGACGTGGACATGGCACACGTCTCCAAACAGCATCACTGCCGCCGTTCGCTCTTGTCCGCCGCCCAGCGGTGATCGATATTGATACGAGGAACCGGGACCACTCTGCCCTTTTGCGAGGAGACGAGGCCGATGTCGACTTACCTGTGGCGGCTATTGGGTTTGTGTTTGATTGTCGGTTGGTGGGCGAGTCCCGTTTGGGCCGGGGCGGTGGGTGGCACGATCGAGTCGCTCGGCGCAGGGGACAAGACCGTCGTGATCAAGGTGGGCAAAGACGAACGCCAAGAGACCGTGACACTCGAAGCCGCGGCGACCATCACGCTCGACGGCAAACCGGCCTCGGCCAAGGACCTCGTTCCCGGCCGCTACGGGGTCTTCTTCACCGACGATGCCAATCGCGCCTCGCGCGTCAGTTTGCGTTCGACCGCTCCGAGCACCGCCGCACCCACGAAACCGGCCGAGCCCAAGACGACCACCAAGAGCCCGATGCCGCTCAAGAACGCGCCGTCGTCGACCGCCGCGCGGGGCAAAGCGCCGGCCGCCGGTGAGTGGCCGCAGATCCGCGGTCCGAATCGCGATGGCATCTCGACCGAGACCGGCTTGCTCAAGACTTGGCCGAGCGACGGTCCTAAGTTGGTGTGGGAAGCCCAAGGACTGGGCGAAGGTTACTCGAGCGTCTCGGTCGCCAACGGTCTCGTGCTCACGATGGGCAATCAAGGCGATGCCGAAGGTGTGATCGCCGTCGACTTCAAGACCGGTAAACAAGTCTGGGGCACTCCGACCGGTCGTGCCTTCCGCGAGAGTCGTGGCGATGGCCCGCGTGCAGTCCCCACGATCGACGGCAACGCGGCGTATGCCCTGGGCGGCAACGGCGATCTGGTATGTCTCGATCTCGCGTCGGGCAAAATCCGTTGGCAGGTCAACATCCTGCAATCCACCAGCGGCAACAACATCAAATGGGGCATCTCCGAGTCGGTGCTGGTCGACGGCGATCGCGTGATCTGCACCCCTGGCGCGGCGCAGGCCACGATGATCGCGCTCAACAAACAGACCGGCAAGTTGATCTGGAGCTGCGGCGCGGCGAGTGTGCGTAGTCCCGGCTATGCGTCGGCCGTCGTGGCGACGATCGGCGGGGTGCGGCAATACGTGCAGTTCACCGGCGATGGGCTGATCGGTGTGAAGGCCGACGACGGCACGTTTCTCTGGCAAGACAACTCCGCGGGCAACGGCACTGCCAACTGCTCGGCCGCTCTGGTGCAGGGCAACTTTGTCTTCTACGCCTCGGGCTACGGCACGGGTTGTGCGCTGCTCGAGATCGGTCAGGCGGGCGGACGGTTCGCCGCGCGGCAAGTGTATCAAAACAAGTCGCTCATCAATCATCACGGCGGCATGGTGCTGATCGACGGCTATGTCTACGGTTGCGACGAACGGTCGCTCGTCTGTCTCGACGCCAAGACCGGTCAAGTCGCGTGGCAAGATCGCTGCGTCGGCAAAGGCTCGGTGATCGCCGCCGACGGCATGTTGTATGTCCGCAGCGAAGCCGGGCCGATGGCGCTCGTCGAGGTGAACCCGAAAGCGTATGTCGAAAAGGGTCGCTTCGATCCGCCGAAAGGGAATCGCAACACGTGGCCGTATCCCGTCGTGGCCGGTGGTCGGTTGTTGCTCCGCGATCAGGAAAAGTTGTTGTGTTATGACGTGAAGGCTCAATGAGCGGATGGCGTTCCCGTTGAACATACATCCCGCGTGCCGTGAGCCACCACCGGCATCGACTCCGTCCTTCGCTTGCGGTTTCGCGCCCACACGGGTCGCAATTCAGAACACAACGCCACACGCGCTGCCGCCCCACGGTGTATTCACCGTGGGCTAAATATTTCTGCCGCTGGCCATGTCTGAATTGGACAACGCCCCGCGCCGTGTCTTAACCTGCCCCCAGCTGATTCAACCGAGTCATAAAGCGGGTCGTTTACATTACACGGTGCGAGTGTTCTTGCTCTGCCGTGGAAAAAGTCCCCCGAGGCGTGAGTATTCCGACGCCAACATTTTAGGTTTTGCGTGAACATCGCCGTCCCACGTCATGTAGGTCGTGCTGGATACCGTGACGCGAAATGCCGCGAATCACCGTCCAGGGCCTTTTCTTCGCCGCGAGGATGGTGCATCTTGTTCTGTGCCTTCGCAATCACGTTTCACGTTCCGGCAGGTAACCTCGCATGTCAGATCCGCAATCCGCATCGGCCGACGCGCCTGTGGTCGCCGCCGTCAGTGCGACTACCCCGATGCAGCAACTTTTCGAGCGGATCAACGTCGAGCTGCGCAAGGTCTATGTCGGTCAGGATGAGTTGGTGCTGACCACGCTTGTCGCGCTCTTCAGTGGCGGACACGTGCTCATCGAAAGTGTGCCGGGCCTGGGCAAGACCTTGTTCGTGCGCGCGCTCGGGCAAGTGCTGGGTTGCAACTTTGGCCGCATTCAGTTCACGGCGGACCTGATGCCGTCGGACATCACCGGCGCGCCCGTGTTCAACATGAAGACGCAAGAGTTCACGTTTCGACCTGGACCGGTATTCACGCAACTGCTGCTCGCCGACGAAATCAATCGTGCCCCGGCCAAGACCCATGCCGCGCTGCTCGAGATCATGCAAGAGTATCGCGTTACCGTGGATCGTCAGAGTTATAAACTCGAACGTCCGTTCTTGGTGCTCGCGACGCAGAACCCCATCGAGTCCGAAGGGACATACAATCTGCCCGAGGCGCAGCTCGATCGATTCATGTTCAAGATCTCGGCCGAGTATCCGGCGGATCACGAAGAGGCGAACATTCTCAAGATGCATGGTCGCAATACCGATGTGGACGCGCGCTTGCAGCAGTTGCAACGCGTGACCTCGCCCGAGGTGTTGCTGCAAGCGGCCGAGCGCTGCAATCAGGTCCACGTCGAGGATCGGTTGATCGAATATGTGAACAAGGTCGTGCGCCGCACCCGGGCTTGGCCGCAGTTTTATCTCGGCGCATCGCCCCGGGCCGGGCTGTCGTTGGTGCAGGGCACGCGGACGCTGGCGGCGTTTCGGGGTCGCGACTTTGTCGTGCCCGACGATGTGGTGGAACTTGCCCTGCCGGCGCTGCGACATCGCGTGTCGCTCACCGCCGAGGCTGAGGTCGAAGGCCGCACGATCGATGCGTGTTTGCAGGAGATGCTCAAGACGATCGAAGTGCCGCGGATGTGACAACGCGTTGCTCGTGATTGACAATCGAGATAAAATACGGGCATGTCTGACGCACTTTCACCTCAATACGAAGCCTTCATTCGCGACCAACTCGCCACGGGCATGTTTGCCACGCGTGAGCAAGTCATCGAGGCGGGGCTTGATGCGCTGCAGCAACAGGGGCCCGTTCCGCTCGTGCCGCTCGAACATGAAGCGTTGTTGGAAGAGGCCGAGGCAGATCTCGCAGCGGGGCGAGTGATCGAGTGGAACTACGAAGAGCAGCGGGCTCGCTTACTCAAGGAATTTGGCAATCAAGCTTGAGGCGCGCGATGGGGCAGGTTCGTTTCTCGGCCCAGGCAGTGCGCGAGCAAAACGCCACCTTTGGCTATATTGCAAAAGACAATCTCAGTGCCGCGTTGACCTGGCTCGACGAACTGCATCAATTCTCGAACTGCTCGCTGAACAGCCATTGATCGGCAGTACTTACCTAAGTCGACGCGGTGTCGAGTACCGT
>JAEUIL010000506.1 GCA_016794255.1 Planctomycetaceae bacterium
ATATGACTGCCACGTCGTTTACCGATGGCACGCCGGACTCGGCGATTGCGAGCAATACGCTCGTCGATCTCAACGGCCCCCGCGCCAACGGTGGTACCAAGCTCGTCGACCTGCTCAAGCGTGGGGACACGTCGTCGACCAACGTCTTTCAAGTGGGCACGCTTCAATATACCGGCAAGAAAGGCGGTCGTACGCTGACGACCAAATCGCTGACGATCGACAGCACGACCGACGTGAACAACCTGATTCAGTTTCTCCGTGATTCGAGCGGCATTCAGTCGGGCGGATCGATTCCGACCGATATCACCGGCCTGACCGCGGGCGGTGCCGTCACCGGATCGGGCACCATCCGCATGGTAAGTAACAATGGCGTCGACAACGCCGTTTCGGTCGACACGACGTCGCTAACGCTCATCACTGGTTCGGGCAATACCCAGGTGCTGATGGACTTTAGCAAGACTCAGGACGCCGTGGGCAACAGTGCCGTGGCTGACTTCTTGGTGTATGACTCGCTGGGTGCTCCCAAGAACGTGCGGATCACGGCCGTACTCGAAGAGAAAACCAACGATGACTTCACCTATCGTTGGTTTGCAGACTCGCCGAATAACGAAGTCTCGGGGAGTCAAACGATCTCGGTGGGCACGGGTCTCATTAAGTTCGACAGCTCGGGCAAAGTGCTCAACGTGAGCAATACCAAGGTCAGTATCCAGCAGACGGCCAACCCCTCGTTGTCGCTCGACTTTGACGTCGACTTCGCCGCGCTCTCCGGTTTGGCCTCGGCTACGCCGTCGCTCGCCGCGTCTCGCCAAGACGGTTTTCCTCCCGGCAAGCTCACCAGCTATATCATCGGCGAAGATGGTATTATCAACGGCGTGTTCGATAACGGCACACAGCGTAACCTCGGCAAGATTCGCCTCGCGCGGTTCGCCAATCCCACGGGGCTCGAACAACGTGGCAAGAACTTGTTCGCTCCCGGCGTGAACTCGGGGTTGGAAGTGCCAGGTAATCCGAGTGAAGAGGGCATTGGCACGATCGTCGCCGGTGCCGTCGAGTTGTCGAACACCGACGTCAGCCAGGCGTTGATCCAGTTGGTCTCGGCCTCAACACAGTATCGGGCCAACGCTCGGGTCATCACCTCGGCCCAGCAGTTGCTCGACGAGTTGCTCAACATTCGTCGGTAACAATCGTTAGCATCGTTACGATCGATACTTCGCGCCACGGCAGACTTCGCAGGTCCGCCGTGGCTTTTTCATGCGCTTTCGACGCGGCCTGGGGCAAATAGCCCGCGTCGACCGCTGCCCGGCACAATCGCAACCTATGTTATCACAGGCGCGGAGGTCGAGACCGACGCGGCGCAGCGGAGAACGTTGTGCGCCGAGGTTGTCGTTCATCGCCGCGTCCAAACCGGAGTGTGGTGGCATGATCAAGCTGACTCGACTCGATGGCTCACAATTTTTGCTGAACGCCGAGTTGATCCGTTACGTCGAAGCTCGACCCGACACGTTCGTCTCGCTGACCGATGGCGATCGCGTCGTCGTGCGCGAGTCGATGGACGAAGTCATGGCCCGAGCGGTGGACTACCAGCGCTCGAAATTCTTGATCCCGGCCCCACACATGCCGACCAAGCGAGTCGTGACCCCCCAGGCATAACCCGACTGACACCCCGTTCGTGATCTAGAAGTCATGGATATCGCAACCGTACTTGGCTTTGCTCTCGCCTGTGGCGCTATTGTGTTCTCGGTAGTCGCCGGCGGCGGATCGGCAGGCGCGTTTATCGACTATCCCTCGGCCGCGTGTGTGTTCGGCGGGTCGGTTGCGGCTGCGCTGATGTGCTTCCCCCTCAAAAACGTGCTCGGGCTGGGGGGCGTGATGAAGAACGCCGTCTTCAATAAGCCGCCGAATCTCGTCGAGATCATTGAAACCCTGGTCGGCTTGGCCGAGACCGCACGGCGCGACGGGCTGTTGGCTCTGGAGAGCAAAGTCCAGGACATCAAGAACCCGTTCATCGTCGTTGGCTTACAGATGGCCGTCGACGGCACGCGGGCCGAGGTGATCGAAGAGGTGATGCGGACCGAAATGGACTGTACTGCGATGCGTCATAGCCTCGGCAAATCGTTGCTCGACATGATCGGCAAATACGGCCCGGCGTTCGGGATGATCGGGACGCTACTCGGGTTGGTGATCATGTTGGGCAATATGTCGGACCCGAACGCGATTGGTCCCGGTATGGCCGTGGCGTTGCTCACGACACTTTACGGTGCCATCCTCGCCAATGCCGTGTTTGGCCCGTTCGCCGAGAAGCTCAACTACCTGAACAAGCAAGAACTGCTGGCGATGGACATCATCGTCCGCGGCATCATGGGTATTCAGTCGGGCGATAACCCGCGCGTGATCCAGCAAAAGCTGCTGAGCTTCTTGCCGCCGAAACAACGACCGAAAGAGGCGGCGTAGCCATGGCTTTCCAAGAAGATCCGCCGATGGGCGTGCCCGAGTGGCTCGTGACGTTCGGTGACATGATGTCGCTCCTACTGACGTTTTTCATCATGCTCGTGTCGATGAGCGAGTTGAAAAGCGAGCAGCGGGTTGCGCTCGCCGTCGAAGCAATGAAGAAACAATTCGGCCGCGATCGACAACAGGTTCACGGCGCGCAGCGGATGCGCGGTCCCAAGGTCGAAGGTCCGATTGGCGATAAAGTGACTGTGCAGAACATTCGACCCGCCGACAAGTCATCGGTCGGTGGCACGATTCATTTCGAAGACAACGAAATCGTACTCAGCGACGTCGAAAAGGCCCGCTTTCGTCCAGCGATTGTCGAACTGCAAGGCAAGCCGCAGAAGATCGAGATTCGCGGCCATGCCTCGAAGCGACCGTTGCCCGAGGGCTCGCCGTACAAGAGTCATTGGGACCTTGCCTACGCCCGGAGTCAGGCGGTGATGGATTTTCTGATTGCCGAGGGAATTCCGGCCAAGCGATTGCGTCTGGCGGTGGCCGGCGTTCACGAACCGGTGCAACTGTCGAAAGAAGCCGTGGCTCGCAAAGGCAACAATCGCGTTGAAGTCTTTTTGCTGAACGAATTTGCTGAGAGTTTTGAAGGGACGAAGGAACAAAGACAGGAACGGACGGCTGCGCCGAAGTGAGGAAGAAAGAGGAGTAAGTGAGTAAGTGAGTAGGTGAGTAAGCAGGTTCAGACCGTGGGCTGAATTACCCCTTGCTCATCAAGACATTCGCCTCGCCGACTACCTACTCACTTACTCACATACTCACCTGTATTCTCCACACATACTCACCTGCATTCTCCACATACCACTCCCATGTCCACCGCTGAAAAAACCGCCGAAGCCGCGCCGCCTTCGCTGATGGCCAAGCTCAAAATCCCGTTGTTGATCCTGGGGATCGTCGTCGTTGAATTCGTGGTCGTGTACCTGTTCTTCCCTTCGTCGCAGCCGCCCGCTCCGCAGCCGGAGAAGGAAGCAGCGAAGGAACTCCCCCCCGAACCGGTCAAGGAGCCGGAAGAAGAACCGGTCGCCGACGCTAGCAAAGCTGACAAAGAAGTCGACCTCGGCGAGTTCAGCGTCTCGGCCCATCAGGCGGCGTCGAATGTCACGTATCGCGTCGACTTTCACCTGTACGGCACGATTCCGGCCGACAAGGACGAAGAGTACACCAAGCTCATGGAAACCAAGGGAAAGCGGGTTCGTGAGCAAGTGCTCGTGACCGTGCGGAGCTCGGAGCTAGCGGACCTGACCGACGCGGGATTGGGGTTGATTAAACGTCGCATATTGGCGACAACGAACAAGATCCTGGGTAAGCCGCTCATGCAGTCGGTGGTCTTCACGGACTTCCGTTTCAACGAGCAGTAGTGCCCCTGGGGTCGTCGCTGGTCGTGTCACGGCACTTCGTGACTCGCCACGGTGACAGGCATTTCAGGCTCACGGTGATGGATCACGGTGAGTCGGCCCACGGCCAAACTTCGACCAGGAACGGATTCCGATGTCGTCGGACCCATCGCTCAATCAAGACGAGATCGAGGCGCTGCTCAAGCAAGCGCAGGGTGGCGGCGCAACGTCTCCGCCGCCCGCGGCGAACGCCGCACCGGCCGGTCCGTCGATCTCGCAAAATGAAATCGAGGCGCTGCTCAATCAAACGCAGTCGTCGGCGGGCAAACCGCCCGAACCCGGCGTGACCGTCGATCAAAACGAGATCGAGGCACTGCTCAATCAGGCCAAGAAGCCGTCTGCTCCCGCCGCGTCCGCCAAACCAGCGAGCAAACCGGCTGCCGCCGTGGCTGCTCCCAAAGACGAAGACGCTTCCAAAAAGATGTCGCAGAGCGATATCGAAGCGCTGTTCAGTAAAGCCGGCCCCGCTCAGATGGTCGCCAAAGGCAACGGCGATCGCAACGCTCAGCCCGACCCCGCGATCCAGGCCGATGATGTGGAGCTACTGCTGCAACAGGCCGAGGCCGCGATTCGGTCCATTGATGAGCCACAACAGACCGCTCCGCCCGGGGCACGTGGATTCAACCTCGAAGAATTCCGCGGCGCAGCGCCGAACCAAGAAGTCACCACGATCCAGTTGCTGCGCGATGTCGAACTGGACTTGAAGATCGAGTTGGGCCGCACGCACATGTACCTCGAAGAGGTGCTCAAGCTCCGCAAGGGCTCGGTAGTGCCGCTCGACAAACTGGCTGGCGATCCGGTCGATATCTATGTCAATGGTCGGCTCATTGCCCGCGGCGAAGTGCTGGTGATGAACGATAATTTCTGCGTGCGTGTCGCTGAACTCATCACAGCCGAGAGTGCCGCCGCCGGCTAGGAGCAGCGATCATGTGGCACGGCTCGATTCGCACCGCGATGCACCTCGCGCTGATGTTGCTTGCTTGCGGCGGCTCGGTGCTTGCGCAGGAATTTCGCCCGCCGCTCGCGCCGCAGTTCGATCCCCGGGTGCAACCTGCGACGCATGTGCAACCGACGAACAACTTCGCACAGCCGAACGCCGGGCCGCAGCAGATTCCGGGGCAACCGCAGGTCGGTGCGCCGCAACCCGCTCAGCCGGGGCCGATTCCCTTTGGCGCGCGACCGACGAGCAAGACCGGCTCGAAGATCACCGCCCCCCGCACGATCCGCGACGCCGGCAGTTCGGGCTGGTTCAGCATGTTCATGAGCCTGCTCGTCGTGGTGGGATTGTTTTTCGGCACGATCTGGATAATCAAACGCACGCTGCCGACGCCCGCGCCGCGTTTGCCCGCCGAGGTCGTTGAGGTGCTGGGTTCAACACCCTTGGCGGGGCGTCAAAACGCACATCTCGTGCGGCTCGGCAACAAGTTGCTACTCGTCTCGGTCTTTCCCTCAGGTGCCGAAACGCTGACCGAGATTACCGATCCGCTCGAAGTCGACCGCATCGCGGGGATCTGCAAGTCGCAGCAACCGCAAAGCTCTTCGGCTTCATTTCGCACATTGCTCGACCAAATCGGTCGCGAGAAATCGCCTCTGCGTGGACGGGAGGCGAACCATGACGTCTAACGCACAAACACGAACCTTACGCCATCTGCGGCGTGCCGTTGTAGGGCTGGGATTGTTCGTGGCATTGATCGGGGTGTTGAGTCCGACCTTTGCTCAAGAACCGGCCAATTTTCCCGCGCGGCTCGAAACTCCCACATTGCTTGGCGGCGGCCCCGAACAATGGACCAGCCCCCAAGGCTTGAGTTCCACGCTGCAAGTGATGCTGCTGCTGACCGTGCTGAGCATGGCGCCAGCGGTCTTGCTCATGACCACCTGCTTCGTGCGCATCGTCGTGGTGCTCGGGCTGTTACGACAGGCGATCGGCACGCAAACGCTGCCGCCGAGTCAGGTCATTACGTCGATCGCGATGTTCATGACGTTGCTCGTGATGACGCCCGTCTGGAAACAGGTCTACGACGACTCGCTCAAGCCGTACACCGCTCGGCAGATCACGCTCGAACAAGCCTGGGATCGCGGTATTGCCCCGGTGCGGCGGTATATGAGCTTGCAAATCGAGCGCACTGGCAACACAGACGACGTGTACCTATTCCTTGACTATCTGCCTGACGCGCCGACGCCGCAGACGTATGACGACGTGCCGCTGCAAGCATTGCTGCCCGCCTTTATGCTCAGCGAGTTGAAGACCGCGTTTTTGATTGGCTTTCAGATTTATCTGCCGTTCATCGTGCTCGACATGGTCATTTCCAGTGTGTTGATCGCGATGGGCATGCTGATGCTGCCGCCGGTGTTGATCTCGTTGCCATTCAAGCTGTTGCTGTTCGTGTTGGTCGATGGGTGGCGGCTGGTGATCGGCATGTTGCTCGAGAGTATGCAGCCGTTTAGTTAGCGATGCTCTCGGGACACGTCGGCGCGAAACCGCAAGCGAGCCACGCCGTCGTTTGATTACACCTACTCACCACTCACTTACTCACCTGTCTTTCCCCATGACTCCCGATACCGTCATCGATCTCGGCCGCGAGGCGATCATGATTACGCTGCTGCTCAGCGCTCCGGCGCTGCTGGTCGGCATGCTCGTCGGTTTGATCGTGGGCTTGCTGCAAGCCTTGACGCAAATTCAGGAGCAAACCGTGGCGTTTGTGCCGAAAATTGTCGCGATGGTGCTGGCGATTTCGGTCTCGCTGCCGTGGTTGATCACGCAGATGTCGCAGTACGTGGTCGAGTTGTTCAGCCGCGTACCGGACGCGATGTAGAAAAATGTTCTTGGTTCTTGGTGCGTGGTTCTTGGTTGAACACCAAAGCCAACTAACAACGAACCAAGAACGAAGCACCAAGAACCAAGCACATCTCTCCCCCATGTCCTGGCTCGCACTGCTCAATCCCGGCTTGCTCGTGATCTTTATGCTCGTACTCGCGCGCGTGGCGGGGATCGTCGTGACGGCCCCGATCTATGGCGGGCCCGAGATTCCTGCCCAAGTGCGGGTCTTGCTGGCGATTATGCTCGCGTTGTTGGTCACGCCCGTGCAAGCGGCGCGCGTCGTCGATCCGCCGCAGACTTTGGCCGAACTGACGATCGTCATGGCGAGCGAGGCGTTGCTGGGTATCGTGCTCGGCCTGGGGGTGATGGTACTGCTGAGCGGCATGCAGATGGCAGGCCAGGTTGTCTCGCAAATGAGCGGCATGTCGATCGGCGAAGTCTTCAATCCGCAGCTCGACGCGAGCGTCCCGCTCTTCTCGCAATTGTTCTACTACTTTGCCCTGGCGCTCTTCGCACTGCTCGGCGGACACCGGCTCATCCTGGGAGCATTGCTCGATACGTTCGACACCATGCCGCCTGGTCAAGCGGTGCTCGGCGACTCGGTGGTCGAGGTCTGTTCGACGTTGCTCACGCAGGCGATGACACTCGGCGTCCGCGTCTCCGCACCGGCCACCGCCGCATTGCTGCTCGCCAACATTATCCTGGGCATCATCAGCCGCACGCTGCCGCAACTGAACGTGCTGTCGTTCGGTTTCGGATTCAGCGCCCTAATCACGTTCGCGATCCTGTGGCTATCGGTCGGCAATATCGGACATTTGTTCGAGGAGCAAATCGAGCCGATGATCGAGACGCTGCTGGGACATTAGGGAAAAGCTGAGAGCAGAAAGCTGAAAGCAGCGCTGAGCGGACCGCAGCAACAGACCGCGGCCGTGTGTTCAACTAAGCACTAAGCACCACAAACCAAGCACGATTCTTCTGTGGACGACGCTGCCGAGAAATCGCATGATCCCACCCCGCATCGCCGCGAACAGGCGCGCGAGCAAGGGCAGATCGCGCGCAGTCAGGATCTCGGCAACGCCGCGCTGCTGTTCTTCTCGTTGCTCGTGTTTTACGCGATGAGTGGCAGCGTGGCCGAATGGTTCGCCGGCCACACCATGCAACAGCTCGGCGGCCCGGCTTGGCTCGAGGCTGACGCTCGGTTCGCAAGCACGCTGTGGAACTCGCTGTGGTGGTCGCTTGGCCCCATCCTCATGCCGGTACTATTGCTGATGGCGCTCGCCGCTGCCCTGACGCAGTTCATGCAGGTCGGTTGGTTGTTCTTGCCCGAAAAGTTGGCCCCCGACATCTCGCGTATCGATCCGCTCAAAGGGTTTGGCCGCATCTTCTCGTTGCAAGGGGTCGTGCGACTGGCCTTTGGTTTCTTGAAGATCGGCATCATCTTGATCGTGGCGTACAACGCGGTGCTGCCCGAGCAGAACAAGGTGCTGTCCCTCGACCAACTCGAGACTGGTCAGATCGCGATGTATCTGTTCGAGC
>JAEUIL010000577.1 GCA_016794255.1 Planctomycetaceae bacterium
CTCGCTCGTCCCCCCCACGCCCGGGCCCTTGGCCGTCGCTGAACTTCTGCGTGTGAACATGGGCGTGATGATCGCCGGTGGCTGTATCGTGGGTGCCATTTGTGCCGCGGCTGGCTATCTGTTTGCACTCTACATTAACAGCCGCATTACGATACCTCTGCGCGAGACGGCTGGTTCGACGGTCGAGGAACTAAAGCAGCTCTCGGCCCGCGATGAGCGTGACCTGCCGCCGCTGTGGCTCGCGCTGCTGCCGATTCTGCTCCCGGTCGTGTTTATCACGGGGCATGAAATCCTCGCCGCGGAATGGAAACCGTACGTGGCCGCCGATCCGACCGGTTGGCACGCCCAGGTCCTAAACATCACCGGCACGTTGGGTCATAAGAACATTTCACTGCTCATCGCCGCGGCGATCGCCGTGGGCACCGTGGTCTGGAAGTGCCGCATCAGCCGCGATCAGCTTGCGAAGGTGATCGAAGAATGCGTGCTCGATGCCGGCACGATCATCTTGATTACGGCGGCAGGCGGAGCGTTCGGAGGAGTGTTGCAGCACACCGGCATCGCGGGTCGAATCGCCGATCTCACACCGCACGACCAAACCTGGCTACTGCCCATCGCGTTCCTCGTCACCGCCGCGATCCGCACCGCCCAGGGCTCGGCGACCGTCGCCATGCTCACGGCGGGCGGCGTCTTTCAAGCGCTCGTGATCTCGCCGACCACGCCACTTGCGTTTCACCCGGTCTACTTGGCCCTCGCCATCGGCTGCGGCTCGAAAGTCTTGCCCTGGATGAACGACAGCGGCTTTTGGGTGATCACGCGCATGAGCGGCATGCGCGAGCAGGAAACGCTTCGCACGCAGACGCCGATGTTGGTCGTGATGGGCTGCACGGGCGTGGTGGTGACGATGCTCGGGGCATGGTTGTTTCCGCTCGTGTAGTCGGACGCGAATGGCGTTCCCGGCGGCGTTTAACCGGGGGCGGGGATTTTGCGTTCTTGGTGGTTTCTCGGGGTGAGGTTAGCTATCATGGAGGGGTAAATCCCGCCGAGCCCAGCCCGACTGCGGCTCATGGTTCCCGCCCACACCCAAATCGCGTCCGAGCTTCGCCGCTCGCCCACGCTCGCTAGTTCATCCTCGAAATAACATCGCCGTCGTATCATTCTATAGAAAGAGCTTCAGTCTATGCCGTTCCGTTCGCTCGCCTTGTGGCTCGTTCTGGTCGCGCTCGTCGTTCCTGTCGCGGCCCAAGACTCCATCCCTCGCACCTTCACGCAACAACCTGAGATTGCGCCGACCGTCTCGCCGGAAGAAATCGCGGCCGCGAAAGCCGAGTCGCCCACGGCCGGCTTGCCGTCGACGCTCTTCACGCGCGGCGCGAACTACGAGTGGATCTGGGGCGACGACATGCGGAAGCAGTACACGCTTCGCAAAGAGTTCGCCGGTGGATCATCGGCCGCGCGGCTGCGTGCCACCTGCGACAATGATGTGGTGCTGTATCTCAACGGCCAGAAGATCGGCGAAAGTCACGAGTGGCAACAGCCGCTCGAGATCGACGTGCAGAAGTATCTCAAAGACGGCGCGAATGTGTTACAGGCCGAAGTCGCCAACGAAGGTGGGACCGGCGGCTTTGCCTTGAAGCTCGCTCTGACGCGCGGCGACAGCACCGAGTACGTCGTCACCGACGGCTCGTGGCAGGCGGCCGACAAAGCGGGCAAGGAACCGCTCAAACCAGCGAAGGTCGTGGGCAAGGGGGGCGACAAGCCCTGGAACAACGTGCTCGTCGACGCCAAAGGTTCATCGCGCGGCGGTACCGATGGCAAGTTTCATCTCCAGCCCGGCTTCCAAGTCGAACGCCTGTTCACCGTGCCGAAAGAGCAACTCGGCTCGTGGGTCTCGATCACGTTCGACAACAAAGGCCGACTCATTGCCAGCGATCAAGGCAATCTCGGTCTCTGCCGCATCACGCCGCCGCGGATCGGTTCGAGCGAGCCGACCAAGGTCGAGCGGCTCGATCTGAAGTTCATGAATGGCTCGAAAGAGGTGCCGTTCTCCGGCTCGCACGGCATGTTGTATGCCTTTGACAGTCTCTATGTCTCGATCAACGGCGGCCCGGGCAGCGGTCTCTATCGTTGTCGCGATACCAACGGCGACGACCAGTTCGACGAGATCACCAAGCTGCGCGAAATTCGTGGCGGCGGCGAGCATGGTCCGCACAGCTTGCGACTCAGCCCCGATGGCAAGTCGATTTACATCATCTGCGGCAACTACACGCAGTTGCCCGACGACAAGACCGCGCGCATTCCGATGAACTGGCAAGAGGATCACATCTTGCCGCGCATGTGGGACGCCAACGGTCATGCACGCGGTTTGATGGCCCCTGGCGGTTGGGTCGCTAAGACCGATCCCGAGGGCAAGTCGTGGGAAGTCGCCTCGATGGGCTATCGCAACCCGTTCGACTTCGATTTCAACGCCGACGGCGAGATGTTTGCCTATGACGCCGACATGGAATGGGACGTGGGCAGCCCCTGGTACCGTCCCACGCGCGTCGTGCATGCCACGAGCGGCAGCGAGTTCGGCTGGCGTAGCGGCTCGGGCAAGTGGCCCACGTATTATCTCGACTCGTTGCCCGAGTTGGTCAACATCGGTCCTGGTTCGCCGGTGGGAGCGGTGTTCGGCTATGGCACGAAGTTCCCCGCCAAGTACCAAAAGGCGTTCTTCATCTGTGACTGGACGTTCGGGACGATGTACGCCATTCACATCGAGCCGTCGGGCGCTTCGTACCGCGCGGTGAAAGAAGAGTTCGTCGGTCGAACGCCGCTGCCGCTGACCGACTGTGCCGTCGGACCCGACGGCGCGCTGTACTTCAGCATCGGCGGACGGGGCACGCAGAGCGAATTGTTCCGCGTGACCTACGTGGGCAGCGAGCCGACCACGCAGGTCGACGCCAAGAACAGCGAAGGAGCCGACCTGCGTGCCTTGCGCCGCAAGCTCGAACAGTACCATCAAAAGTCGGCCAAGGGTGCCGAGGTGGTCGAGTTCGCTTACCCGTACCTGAACCACGCTGATCGACACATTCGCTATGCCGCGCGCATTGCGATCGAACATCAGGACGTATCGCTGTGGCAGTCACGCGTGTTGGCTGAGAAAGACCCCCGAGCACTCATCACCGGCGTTGTGGCCCTGGCTCGACAAGGTGACAAGTCGTTGCAAGGTGACCTGCTCGCAGCACTCGAACGCATCAAGTTCGCCGAGCTCGAAGAGTTCGAGCAACTGGCGCTGTTGCGCGCGTATCAGCTCGTCTTTACCCGCACCGGCGAGCCGAGCAAAGAAGCCGCTCCCGCGCTGGTCGCGAAATTCGACGCGTTGTTCCCCAACAAGAACGACGCCCTGAACCGCGAAATCTCGCAACTCTTGATCTTCTTGCAATCGCCGACCATCGGCCACAAGCTGGTCGCGATCATGACCACGGGCAGCAATCAAGAACCGCCACCGGTGATTGATCCGGTGCTCGCTCGTAACGCCGGCTATGGCGGCACGATCGCCAAGTCGCTCGGCAATAGCGTTCATCAGCAGAAGATGTTCTACGCCTTCTCGCTCCGCAATCTCAAGGCGGGCTGGACCATGGAGGACCGCAAGGCTTACTTCCAATGGCTCGCCGATGCTCGCCAGTTCAGTGGTGGTTCGAGCTTCCAGGGCTTTTTGCGAAACATTGACGACGAAGCTTTTGCGAGCGCGACCGACAACGAACGCCTCGCGATCGAAGCGCTCAAGATTCGCAAGCCGTACCAACTCAAAGAGTTGCCCAAACCGATCGGTCCAGGCCGAGATTACACCTTGGCCGAGATCGTCGAGCTTGGTGCCACGAAGCTCGTGAAGCGCGATTTTAAGAACGGTCAGAAAACTTTCTCTGCCGCGCGGTGCGTGGTGTGTCACCGTTTCAACGGTGAAGGTGGTGCCACCGGCCCTGATCTGACGCAGGTCGCCGGTCGGTTCAATCTCAAGGATCTGACCGAATCCATGACCGACCCCAGCAAAGTGATCTCGGATCAGTACAAAGCCTCGACGGTGCAAACGGTCGATGGCAAAGTTTACACCGGCAAGATTGTCTCCGAGACGAAAGAGTCGTTGATCATCGTCATCAATCCCGAGGACTCGACGAAGACGGTCGAGGTGGCGAAGAAGAACGTCGACGAGATCGTGCCGTCGACCGTATCGCTGATGCCGAAGGATCTGCTCAAGTCGCTCAACGAGAACGAGGTATTCGACTTGCTCGCATACCTATTGTCGCGCGGCGAAGCGAATCATCCGATGTTTAGGAAATAGTTGTTAGTGATTGGTGGTTAGTGGTTAGTAAGAAGTGGAGTATGGTGAGTGGTGAGAATCATAAGTCGTGACGTGGCGAAGTTCGCTTGCGGTTTCGCGCGTACCCGTATCTGCCTCTCCCTGCCACTAAACACCAAACACTAACCACTCAAATCCTCTCCCGAGATCGACCCATGAAATCGATATCCGTTTCGATCGTATTGATTCTCTTGCCGTCGCTGGCCGCGGCGGCCGACAAGCTCGAATACAATCGCGATGTGCGGCCGATCTTGGCCGATAATTGCTTCGCCTGTCACGGCCCGGATAGTGCCGCGCGGAAAGGTGATCTGCGGCTGGATCAACGGGCCGCGGCGGTCGAGCACAAGGCGATCGTTCCTGGCCAGCCCGACAAGAGCGGGCTGATCGATCGCGTGCTGTCGAAAGATCCCGAGCAGGTGATGCCCCCGCCGTCGTCGCACAAAAAGCTAACGGCAGCGCAGATCGATACGCTCCGCCGTTGGATTGCCGATGGCGCCGAGTATCAGCCGCATTGGTCGTTGATCGCGCCCAAGAAGCCGACACCGCCAACCGTGAAGAACGACGCTTGGGTCAAAAACCCGCTGGATCGTTTCGTGCTGGCCAAGTTGGAATCACTCGGCCTCAATCCCGCGGCGGAAGCTGATCGCCGCACAATTGCTCGCCGACTGAGTCTCGATCTGACCGGGCTGCCGCCCGTCGTGGCCGATGTTGAACAGTTCGTCCACGACACCGCGCCGGGTGCGTATGAGCGCTATGTCGACAAGCTGCTCGAACGGCCCGAGTGGGGCGAACATCGCGGTCGCTACTGGCTCGATGCGGCCCGCTATGCCGATACGCACGGAATCCATTTCGACAACTATCGCGAGATCTGGGCCTATCGCCAATGGGTCGTCGAAGCGTTCAACCGCAACTTGCCCTTCGACCAATTCACGATCGAGCAACTCGCTGGCGATTTGCTCCCCAATCGCTCGTTGGAACAGCAGATCGCCTCGGGCTTCAATCGCTGCAACATCACGACGAACGAAGGGGGCGTGATTCCCGAGGAATACGCGGTGCTATACACGCGTGATCGCACCGAGACGATGGGTCAAGTCTGGCTTGGCACGTCGGTAGGCTGCTCTGTCTGTCACGATCACAAGTTCGATCCGCTGAGCCAACGCGAGTTCTACGAGCTCGCCGCGTTCTTCAACAACACGACGCAGAACCCGATGGACGGCAATATCAAGGACACGCCGCCGATCGTGGTCGTGCCGGCCAAGGAAGACCGTCCGCGTTGGGATGCGTTGAACGCCGAGTTGGCCAAGGTGCGCGCGGCCCAAGGTGAACGTGCGAAAGTTGCTCGGGCCGAGTTCGACAAATGGTCGCCGAGTGCGTCGATTGGCGATCTCGTCGGCCGGCTGCCGATCGAGGACCTCGAACTCTACGCGTCATTGGCCGATGGCAAGTCGACCGTGAATTACGTGCTCGACAGCGCGCCGCGGACGGTCAACGTGACCGGCGATGCAAAATGGGCCGACGGGTTCACCGGTCCCGCCGCGTGGCAAGCTCACGCCAAGTCACAGCTCGAACTCAACGGCGCGAGCCCCTTCGAGACCAAACGCCCATTCAGCGCCAGTGTGTGGGTCAAACTGCCGCCAACGGCTCGCAACGGTACGATCATCAGTCAGATGGACGACAAGCAACGCGGTTGGGAACTGCGGCTCGAGAATGGCCGCGTGAGCGTGCTCTTGGCCGATCCGTTTCCCGCGGCGATGTTGCGAGCCATTCCGCGCGGCAATGTCCCGCTCAATCAATGGTTCCACGTCGCGCTGAGTTACGACGGCTCGGGCAAAGCGACCGGCTTGCGTTTATACGTGAACGGTGTCGTGCAAGACCTCAGTGCTCAGGCCGACAATCTGCCCGCCACGACGAAAGTCGACGCCCCGGTGTGTGTCGGTCAGCGCAAAGGAGGCAAGGCGTTGCTCGACGACGGCCTGTTCCAAGATGCTCGGCTGTACAACCGCGTGCTCACAGCTCTGGAAGTGTCGCAAATTCACGCCACGCCGCGTGCGGTGGCGATCGTCGCCAAGCCGGCCAACACGCGGACCCCGGCCGAGAACAACGAGCTGTTCCAGTGGTCGCTGCTGGCGATCGACGAGCCGCATCGGCAACTCGCGGGCCAACTCGCCAAGCTCGACGCTGAACTGACCGGGCTCAAGTTGCGCGGCACGATCGCGCATGTGATGCAAGAAAAAACAGAAGAGGCGATGGC
>JAEUIL010000580.1 GCA_016794255.1 Planctomycetaceae bacterium
TCGGTACCTCTATGACGATTAGGCCCGACCGGTGCGACCAATTCGCACGCTGGCTTAACCACGTGTGGCGAACTGAAAGCTACGGTTGAGCAAATACCCCCGTTCCGTAAGCATCGGTGCGCAGGATGAGTCAGAAGCAAAAAACCGCCGCCACGCCGTTCGCCGCGACGATCGACTGTCTCGCGCGCACGGACAACGCCGCCGCGAGCGCGGTGCTGCTGGCGGCGCTCGACTCGCCGCATCTTGAGGTGCAGGACGGTGCCCTCGACGCGATCATGGTTCGTCGCAGCCTCGTGTGCCAACGCGAGATCATCCGCCGTTTTGATACCGTGAGTGAACGTTGGCTCGACATTCTTAACGAACGCCGCGGCCGCATGACCCAAGCACTGCGCGATGCGCTGCTCAGCCACGATGAACATCTGTGCCGCAACGCATGTGCCGCCATCCTGCGGTTCAGCGAATTCGATTTGATGTCGACCCTCGTCAACGCGGCTGAGGACGAAGCCAACCCGCTCGCCGATCTGGCCGCGACGACATTGTTAAGCTTGGCCGACTTGCTGTACGCCGAACTGCACAATCCGCGCGACTACAAGCTACGACGCGATCCGCAGATGGTGCGTCGTAACATCGCGGTCAGTCTCGAAGAATCGGTCAAACGCTTTCCCAAGCATCAGCGACGCGAACCGCTCGAAGCCTTCTTGCTGCTCGCGGGGCGCGAGAACTCAGCGTTGATGCAGATTCTCTGTGATCCGCGGCATCCGAGTTATCTGGCCGTGATCCAGACGCTGCAAACTACCGAGCGGCTTGGCATCATGCGATTGATCCTGAGCTACTTGGACGACCCGCAGTCGCCGACCTCGCTGGTCTCAGTCATCGCCCATCGCGCCGATCAACGCTTCATTGAACTGTTGCTACGCAAGATTGGCCGCGAACCCACTGCCGGAGCCCGCACCAATTTGCGGCATGTCACGTCGATTGCGTGGCTCAAAGAAGGTCCGCAACTGCTCGATCAACTCGACGATGCCGGTCAGCACAGCGCATTGCAACTCGTGCTCGCCACGGGCATGAAGAACGCCGATCAATTCGCAATCGTGCAATACCTGGCGATGTACGGTAACGCGGGTGGTCGACGAGCTGCGGCCGAGTCGCTAACGGGGTTCACTGGCGTCGAAGCGAATCAGTTGATTCAACGATGCTTGCAAGACCCGGACCCGTTGGTCAAAGCGGCGGCGCTGAACTTACTGCGTCCGCGCAGCATCAGTGGGGCACTGGCCACGCTCATCAAGTTTCTCGATGACGAGCATCCGGCGGTCCGTAAAGCTGCTCAGCAGAATTTGCCCGAGTATGCGTTCGCGCGGTTCGTGGCGTCGTTCGAGACGTTGGACGAAGCGATTCGCGACACGACGGCCAAGCTCGTGCTGAAGGCCGACCCGCAGGCGATCGCCAGTTTGCGGCAGGAGATGCGTAGCAACTCGGGCAAGCGACGATTACGAGCGCTAGCGATCGCACGGACCATGAAAGTTTGCGACACGGTCGAGGACGCGCTGCTGTTGTCGCTCGAGGATCCCGACCATTTGGTGCGGGTCGAGGCAGCGATTTCGCTCGGTGAATGTCACTCGGCTAAAGCGCAA
>JAEUIL010000586.1 GCA_016794255.1 Planctomycetaceae bacterium
CGACGCGCTGGTGTTGCCCGGCGGACGAGCGCCGGAGTATTTGCGCCTCGACGAACGGGTGCTCGATGTGGTGCGTCACTTCTTTACGACGAACAAACCGGTGTGCGCGATCTGTCACGGCCCGCAACTGCTGACCGCGGCGGGAGTGTTGAACGGTCGGAGCTGCTCGGCGTATCCGGCGGTAAAGCCCGAGATCACGGTCAGTGGCGGCAAGTGGGTGGCACCCGCGGCCAGCATGGACAGCGTGCACGTCGACAGCAACTTGGTCAGCGGTCCCGCTTGGCCCGCCGACCCGTATGTGATGCGCGAGTTTCTCAAGCTGCTCGGCACACCGGTGAACGTGAATTAGCGATCACTTTGACTGCTCGGGGGACAGCCCCCAATATGCCTCTGGTGATTTACCCCCTAGTAGCCCTGTGGGGTAAACAATCGGTGCAGCTCTCTTAACCTGACCGAAAAGGGCGTTTTGGCGGGGATTTTACCCCATTTGGGCGACCAATTCTTGCTGACCGCGTGGGTGGTCGAACTCGTTCGTGACGCAAACTTGTTTAGCAACTGCTATTCAACGTCCAGTCACGAGAGGAACGAGCTATGGCAAAGATCTTGTTGGTCGACGATTCCCGTTTGAGCCGGGCGATGGAAGGGGATGTGTTGCGCGGTGCGGGTCACGAGGTTGTCGAGGCCGTCAATGGCACGCAGGGCCTGGAACGGCTGGCGAGTGAGTCGTTTGATCTGGTCGTCTCGGATCTGCTCATGCCCGGCTGCGATGGCATCGAAATGCTGCGGCAGATTCGCGCCTCGGGCAACTCGGTGCCGGTGGTCATTGGCTCGGCCGACATCCAAGAGTCGACCCGTCGCATCTGCGAGGAGTTGGGTATCGCGGGCTTCTTGCACAAGCCCGTGCATGGCGTCGATCTGCTCGCGCGCATACAAACCATCCTGGCGTCGACGCTGGAGCCCGTTCAATGAACTTCAACGACAATCAAATCGACGCCTTAACCGAGATCATCAACATCGGCGTCGGTCGCGCGGCAGGATCGCTCAGCGATCTGATTGGCGAGCGGATCGAACTGCATGTGCCGGTCGTCCGCGTCGGAAAGTTTGAAGACATGGCCGCGCAGTTTATCGTCGTCGACGACACGATCGAGGCGGCCGTGATCCAGGATTTTCGGGGCGGCCTGCAAGGTCGTGCGATCTTGGCGTTTCCGCACGAAAGCGGCGTCAAACTTGGCCAGTTGATCTTAAAGCTCGACAGTGGCGAAGCGGAACTGAGCGAAGATATCAGCGGCGTACTCGAAGAGGTGGGCAACATCGTTCTGAACGGCGTCGTGGGATCGATCAGCAATCTCGCCGGTGCCGAGTTGAGCTATTCCGTGCCGAAACTATGCATGGGGCAGCGAATCGAGAAGATCGTCGAGGCCGAGATCTCACGACATCCCACGGTGGAACAGTATCTGGTGATGGCCGACGCGCGGTTCTGCGTCTCGCAACGCGATATCGACGGCTCGCTGCTGTTGGTGCTCGATGCCTTGATGATCAAGGCGATGCTGAGCGCTGTGCTGGGTCAATACGCATAGGATACCAAGCATGCCGTACCCATCATTTCCCGACTCGACGAGCTTTGCCGCGTTCGACTTGCTCCCGTTGGGCGCATGTTTGGTCGATCGCAATTTGCGCGTGCTGGGCTGGAATCGGGTCCTCGAAGAGTGGACCGGCCTGAGCCGCGCCGAAGTTCAAAACACGTCGTTGGCCGACAAGTATCCGCATCTGAGCGACGGTCGCTTGCGCAATCGGTTCAACCAGATCGTCGAATCGCGTAGTCCGGGTGTGTTGTCGGCGGCGCTGCACGGTTGCTTTCTGCCGGTGCAACTGCCAGGCGATACGCCCGACGCCTTGATGGTGCAGAAGACGACGATCCGCCCCTGGAATCGCGCCGGCGATGTCGTGCTCGTAGTGATCGAGGATGTGACCGTCGCCTTTCGACAACTCCACGAACTCCGGGCCGACAAACACGAGTTGGTCAGCGCCTTCGCCCAGCTGAAAGCCCAGGCCGCGGCCCTGTCTGCCAGCGAGACGCGCGTGCAGGCGTTCTTAAGTGCTATTCCCGATTTGATTCTGCGCATCAATGCCGACGGTCTGTGCATCGACGTCAAGCCGCCCACCGATTCGGCTTGGTCGGCGATGACTCATCAGTTTCAGAATCGATCGGTGTTCGAGATTTTTACACCGCCCGTGGCGAGTGAGTTGGTGGAACTTTTGGGTCAGGTGCTCAAGAGCGGCGAACCAGGGACGATTCCGTTCCAAATGCCGATCGCGGGGTCAGTTGCCGAGTTCGATGGCCGTGTGGTTCGTAGCGGCACGCAAGAAGTGATGCTGATCGCCGCCGACGTCACCGACCGGCGTCACTTTGACGAAGAGTTGTTGATTAGTCGCGAACGCCTAAAAATGGCCACCGACCTGGCGGGTCTAGGTGTGTTCGATTGGGACATCGTGAAGAATCGCCTCGACTGGGACGATCGCATGTTCCAGATGTATGGGGTTGACCGTGATAGTTTTGAATCGGCCTATGAAGCTTGGCAGAAGACCGTGCATCCTGAAGACCTGCTGACCGCCGAAGTAGAATTACACAGCGCTTTGCAAGGTCTGCGCGATTTCCGCACGGTCTTCCGCATTGTTCGCCCGCAAACCGGCGAGGTGCGCTGGCTCACCGCCAATGGGCATGTCGTGCGCGGCGTCAATGGCGAGCCGCTGCGGATGATCGGCGTCAATCGCGACATCACCGATCGCAAACGCCGCGAAGATCAACTGGCAAAATCGTATGCCGAGGTGAAAGCCGCTCGGGAAGCGCTCGAAGCCCACGCGAAATTGCTGTCGGCAACGAACGAAGAACTGGCCGAGGCACACCGTCAAGCGCAAAGCGCTACCCGGGCCAAGAGCGAGTTCTTGGCCAACATGAGTCACGAGATTCGCACGCCCATGACGGCCATCCTGGGCTACACCGATTTGCTGTTGCAGGACGAAGCGTTTGTCGGCCGCAACCCGGCCCAGGTGGCGAATCTCGAGACCGTGCGCCGCAACGGTCAACACTTGCTCGAGTTGATTAACGATCTGCTCGATCTCTCGAAGATCGAGGCAAACCGCATGCAGGTCGAGTGGCTACCGACCGCGCCGCTCAAAGTGGTCCACGAAGTTTATGAACTGATCAAGGTCCGTGCCGTCGAGAAGCAACTCGACTTTCAAGTTCATTTTGAATCGGTCGTGCCCGAGTCGTTTCCGTCGGATCCAACGCGGCTCAAGCAGATTCTGATTAACTTGGTCGGCAACGCGATCAAGTTCACGATGCAGGGACAAGTGACGCTGTCGGTTCGGTATCGGCTCATCGACGAAGTGGGCTGGCTCGAATTCGCAGTGCGTGACTCGGGCATCGGCATGTCGCCCGATCAACTCGAGAATCTGTTCCAACCCTTTGGCCAAGCCGATGCGTCGACCACGCGGCGCTTCGGCGGTACGGGACTCGGTCTCACGATCAGCAAGCGTTTCGCTGAGATGTTGGGCGGATCGATCTTGGTCGAAAGCGAACTGGGACGCGGCACGACGTTTCAAGTCTCGTTGCCAGTCGGCGAGCACCAGCAAGTAAGGTTGGTCGACGCGACCCTGCCGGCCGAACCGATCGCGGCCGCGCCGGCGAAACCAGCCTTGCCGCGGATCGAGGCCCGCATCTTGCTGGCCGAGGATGGCCCCGACAATCAACGGCTGATCTCGACTGTGCTACGCAAAGCAGGCGCTACGGTCACGGTGGTCGAGAACGGCCAGCTAGCGTGCGAAGCAGCGCTCGCGGCTTGGCACGGCGGCAGTCCGTTCGATGTTATCCTGATGGATATGCTGATGCCCGTCATGGACGGATACGCGGCGACAAGCTACCTACGCGAGCACGACTATCCGGGCCCGATCATCGCTTTGACTGCGAACGCAATGAGCGGCGATCGCGAGAAGTGTCTCGCCGCGGGCTGCACGGACTATGCCACCAAGCCGATTCAGCGCGAGCAACTCTTGCGGACGATCGCCAGCGCGTTGCAGCCCGTTAGTGCCTGAAACGGCATCGCTTGACGTAGCACCGCTAGCGTAGCAACCGCGGGTTTGCCCACCACTCTCGAATGTGGCATTGACCGGTTTGCCACGCGTTCCTAATATCCCGCCCTCTCCGATCTGCGCGAGTCGCTTGGTATCGATTGGCGCGATCGTAGGGAATCATTGGATTTTTCCGGCTCGCGATTCCGATCTACGAGACACGGCTTTAGCGAGCGCGAATCGCGCCCGAAGCGACGGAACGATCCAACCCCAGATTTTCCATTGGCGGCTACTCAGGGACGAGACGGCCACTTGGCCCGCGGCAGGGACGCCGCAAGGCCGCCGTTCGTTTGAGTGCGTCGCGCTACCTAGGACATGTTAGCGATGCGAATCAACCTCACTCGCTGGACCGTGGTCGCCGTATTGTTGGCAGCGACATGTGGCTGCAAGTCGAGCGCGTTCAACTGGCCTTGGGGTGGCAAGAGCAAGAACGCCGTGCCACCTTACTCCACGTCGAGCACTACGCCACCGTCGGCGGTCTTGCCGTCGTCGGGTGCCACGCCGACCACGCCACCTGGCGCGGGACCTTACGCACAAACGGCCTCGAACCCTTACGGCAATGCGGCACCTTATGGCGCGACACCGCCTGCGGGCAGCACGCCAGCGCCGACCAGTGGATCGCCTTACGGCAGCGGCAGCTACGGACCAAGTACTCCGCCGTCATCGTCGACCCCCGCGGGCTATCCTGCGAGCAGCTACCCGGGCCAACCGACGAGCTACACGCCGACGCAAGGCAACCCTTGGGCCGGCAGCACACCGACGAGCAGCAACCCTTACTCGAGCAGCACCCCGGCCGCGGCTCCGCAATCGGGACCGTATAGCACGACCTACCCCGGTTCCACCGGCGGCGCGACTGCCAATCCGTACGGCGGCAGCGGTTACGGCGCGACCACGCCGAGCAGTCCGGCAACTCCGCCGGCGTCGACGCCCACGAGCAGCTATCCGACCAGCACGGGCGACAATCGCTACGCAACGCCGACCTCGGCAACATCGGCCGATCCGACCGCGGTGACGAACTATCCGCGCTACGCTGAGACACAACGAACCGCAGCCCAACCGCGCTATAACACGGGTAACGTTTACGACTCGGCGGGACCGACGACCAATACCACCGCGGGCAGCTTGCCCAACTCGGCGAGCAACTATCAACCGGGTGCCAACGGCTACACGCCGGGCGCGACGGGCTACCAACCGGGTGCCACGGGTTACACTCCGGGCGCGACCGGTTACCAGCCCGGTGCCACAGGCTATGCACCTCCAGGGACCACGCCGTATGTCTCGCCCGCCGGCGCGTATCAACCGGGCAGCACACGCGGCAAAGAGTTGGTGCCGTCGTCGACTTCGCAAGCGACGCCGACCACCACGCCGCCAGCGAACAACGTGCAACAGGTGAGCTACGAAGCGCCGACAACGCCGCCCGCTGCGAACACTGCTCCGGCCGTGCAACCAGCCTCGGCCACGATACCTGCCACCGCACCGGCTACCCCGCCGAGTGTGCAATCCCTCGGCGGCTCGACGAACCAGTTGAGCGACAATCGCTACGCCGATTTCCACGCTGCCCGCGCTCAAGCCGCCGCGGCCACCGTTCCCCCGGGTCCGACGCCCACCGTTTCGGCTCCGACCTACGGTCGTTAAACACTCGGCGTCAGGTAATGCCCTTCGATCAAAGCGTGTGCCATGCCCACGTCCGCGTGGGCATGGGTCCTTTCAAGAAACGCATGCCCACGAAGACGTGGGCATGGCACGCATCATCGAACCGTATCACTACGAGCTTCGGTGTGCCTCGAGCCACTCGCGTGACACGAACCGACGTAAGAGCGCGTCGAGACACTGCACCCACGCAGGGTCAACTTCTTTCGGCTCGGGCTTTTCTGCCGCTGCTTGCCAGCCGCTCCAATGCAACTCGATCGGCCAGTCATTCGCCTTGGCCGTGGCATTGAATCGCTCGGCGACGCGCAAGCTCCACGCGGCACCATAACTGTCGCGAAACGGTAGCCAAGCGGCGTCGATCTCGTCGCGCTGCTGTCGACGACGGCGACGGATGAGCCACGCTAAGACGACGGCCAGGAACACCCAATTGATCCCAGCGGGCGTAAGATCGTCGTCGATCGGCCCGCAGAACCAACTCAAGTATCGCGCCAGCAACAACATTTGGCCGACAGCGAATACCGTGATCGGAATCGCAAAGCGCGTCGCGATATAGTTCGCCCAATTGAGCGCGATCAGTGCCACGATCAAGCCCTGGCGCGCTACGTGCAGCTCGGGCATGCGACCATGGCCGAACATGAGCCCCTCGACCGCGGGCATCGTGAGCATCACCAGCGACGTGAGCACGATGAAGTGCCAAGCGTGATGCTGCGGCCGTTTCGCCCCCAGCACCGCGACCCCCGGCCCGAGCGTCATCACGCCTGCCACGAACGGTACCAGCGGCGAGACGTCCGGTCCGCTGAAACAGATCCCGCTCAAACCGAGCATCGCCAAGACGGCCCAAACCCACGCCCCATTGAGCGTCGTGTGACGCAACGTGCGAAACGAAACGCCGACCACGGCCCAGGCGGCGATCAGGAGCGTGATTGTGACCCACGACGAGGCGACCGAACCGATGGTGGCGATCATGCCCGGCCACAGAGACGCTAGCATCGGCACAGTCGTTGCAGATTCCACAGCTTCCCGCCAAAAACTCGCTGGCACGATCGATTTCTCACCGGGCCATCTTAGTCAACGGACGAAGAAAGAATAAGTATCGCGGCGTCGCACGGAAGCAACTCATCGACGCCCCACGATCGTTTCCACGGAATGGAGTTTCGATCATGTTCGGATGGCAA
>JAEUIL010000590.1 GCA_016794255.1 Planctomycetaceae bacterium
TGGGGGGCCGTGCCCCGGGCGGGGGGGAGTTGTTGTGGGGGGTGTGGCCGGCCGCGGCCGCCCGGGGCTGGGCCCGCGACCCCGTCAAGCGCATGACCAAGGCAAATCACACCTACTTCGCATCTTGCGAAGCGGGATGGATACGATGGGCGATTAGTCGCGATACTTCGTGTGACACCGCGAACACTGCTCGAGCACCACGCGATAGCGTTCTTCGAGTACGTTGGTCATCGCCGAAGTACGCACGGCTAGATCGAGCTGCTCGGCACTCTGCAGACTCGCGGCACACCACTCCCGGTAGGTCGCGTCGCGCGGTTTGTCGAGCGGCAAGCGATGCAGTTCGCGAAAGCTCTCGACGAGTTGCAGCGAAACTTGCTGCGGCACAAGATCGGGATGATCCGTGGGCGTTTTCCAGCCGGCGGCGCGGATCTGTTGCAGCTCGCTCCAGGCATGATCGATCGCGACCATCTGCTGCTTCACCCCTTGAGCCACGACCGCCGCGGGCAACGGGCCGGCGAGCTGTTGCAGTTCTTGCTCGCTGGGACGACGGAACTCGCGCACACTGCGAAACAGTCCGGCGTAACGCGGGTCGGTCCCGGCTTGCTGCATGATCCGCAACGCGTCGTCGACTTGGCAGCGCTCATCCTGACACAGTCGCGCAATCGCCGCCGCGGCGGGTCCTCGATGTTTGCCATGATGGCAATGAATGTAGATCGGCTGGGGCAACTCGCGCACCGCTTGAGCAATTTGCAGCGCCGCACCTCGCGGCACACTGTCGTAGCCGATCGGAACGTGGACATAGCGCAGGCCGTGTCGTCGAGCCCGTTCCACGTCGGGCGTGGCACCGTCGACCGAGAGCACGGTCTTGATCCCGAGCTTGGCGAGCGCTTGAAACGCCGCGTCGCTCTCTGGCCCGCTGCCGCTGTAGAGTTGCTCACCAATCTGAAAGACGTTATGCAGCCCCGGCAGATCGAGCGGCTGCGGCGGTGCGACCGGTTCGGCGGCCTGGATCACCGTCGCCAAAACGAGCAAGACGAGCAGCAGCCATCGCGAACGCGTTTTCATCCCGAGATTATGTTCCGCTCCCGGGTCGCATTCAAGCAACATGGCCACGTAACGGTGGCCATGGCATACTCAGATCAAGTGTTTCGTTAGCTTACGGTCGCAGTTGCAACCGGGTCGCGAAGTCGCCGTTGTCCGCCACATTGAAGAGCTGACGATACGGACCGTTGTGCGTTCCCTGGGCACAGCGACCCGGGTAGAACACGAGGCTCATGCCGAGATTCCAAGCCTCGTCGGCTCCACCACCCAACCGATTCACGTTCTGCTGATCGGTCGTGGGGATCAGGTAGTTGAAGTTGCCGGTGATGTCGAAGCGATTGTGAATCGGCACCCGGAAGTCGGCACCCAACACCGCGTTGGCCGCGCCCGCCCCGCCGAGACCGCCGAACCAGACGCGACCAAAGGCACCATCGCAGAAGTTGACACGATAGAAGCCGCGGTACTGATCGTTCACGACAATCGTCCGACCGACGCCGAACACGTCGACGTCTTGATCCTGTGTGCCAACCATGCCGGTGAAACCAATTTCGTGGCCGTTCGACCAGAGGTAGCTCAACTCGCTGCGCACTTGGACCAGACCGGCGATCACGTTGTTGTCGTAGTAATAGCGATCGCTCATGTAATCGACCACCGCACCGTATTGCCAGCCGCAGCCATAGAACGCCCGGTGGAACAAGCCCGCGGTGGTGAACGTCTGATAGCGCGTGCTTTGTCGCGGCAGACCGATCGCCTGGTCGCCGCTGAAATTGCTTTCCACGAACCGCACACCGAGTTGATAACCGATGCCCATCGAGTGCCAGATCGAATCGGACAAGTTGACCGATTGATTGAAACCGAAGTTGCCGACGCGACCGAAGTCGACGGGCCCTTTGAACGCTTGCACGCCCGCCGAGATGCTCAGTTCATTCAAGAACGACCAGATACTGCACGCCGGGTAGCGTTCGCAGGCCATCGGATCCGGACCACAGCAGCTCGGCGCGTTCCAGCCGCCGCCGTAGACGAAGCCTTCTTCCGCCCAATCGCCATCCATGTACTCGCCGTCATACATCGGCTCTTCGTACATCATGCCGTCGTCCATGGGACCATAGTCTTGCGGACCTTGGCCGTGGGGAGCGGGCATCGGTCGCCCGGGCTGCACTTGCTCGGACATATCTTCTTCGAACGGAAAGATGTTCCCGTCGGTCGAGATCGTGCGCGGTTGCACGCGGCCGGCCATCTGTGTATCGGGCCGACGTTGCCAAGCCGGGGTCTGCGCCATCCGTGGCGGCGTCGAGCGGTAGCCCATCTGCACGTTACTCGACGGCCGGCCCGAACTCGTCGGCCGCGACTCGACCGGAGTGCGAGTTTCGCTCGCCGGGCGCGTGCCCATCTCGGGAGCCGGTTGCGGCTGAGCCTCGGCCGGCTCTTGATACATCACCGGCCGAGCGCGACGCGTGTAGCGTTCGCCGGGCTCTTCGGGATATTGCGAGTAGCGCGAAACCGGATAACGGGTCGATTGGGCAGTCACCGTCCCCGTGCCGACGCAGAGCGTCGCGAGCAAGCAGATACCCCAGCCGGCGAGGGTCGAGATTCGGAACGAGCGTTTCATAGTGCTTTACCTCTGCCACACAACGATCCGCTGGACCGGAGAGGCCCAGTTCGGTTTGGCAGGCCCAATCATCGACCGCGTCAAACTTGAAACTTTCGTCAAAGTCGCGGTAATCCGAAAAAACCGCGCAACAGGCAAAGTCATCGCAGATTATCTAGTCGTCGGTTCGTGGCTGGTCGCGGTTTGCTCAAGCTGCTAGCACGACATAGAGTTCGGCAACGACTTGCTCCGACGGGTCTTGCGCTCATTTCGCTTCCTATCCCGCTAGCACCGCTTGCTCGGTTCACACTCATGCCTCTCGCTCCGCACTCGAATGCTGGCTCGACGATGACTCTCGAAGCGATCACCACCGGCGCGACGGCGAATCGCCATCGTCGCGCGGCCGTCGCGGCGGCGCAGTCGCTCGTGCGGTGGTTGGCTAGCCCGTTTGTCGTGATCGACACGGCGGATGGCTCGGTGGTCGCGCCGCAAGCGCAGTTGCCCGCGTTCGATTGGTCTCAGTGGAACGCGACCTTGGCGCAAGTGGCTCAGGTCGGTCGTCCCGCACTGATCGAAGAAGAAGATCCGGTCGCGATCTTGGCGGTGCCGTTGAGCAGTGCCGAGCCAGCGACACTCGTGGCGGTCTCGGCGTTTCTCACTCGCCCGGTCCACACGTCAGCCGACTTTCAACGAGCGGCCCAAGTCATGCGGCGGCCCGTCGACGAGTTGTGGAACTGGTCGCAGGGGCGCAAGGTCGCCGATCCGACGGCACTCGAACAAATGGCCGACCTGGTGCTGGCCAAGCTCGCCGCCGACGCCCGGATCGCCACGCTCGAAATGGAAGTCGACGAACTGGCGCAACGAATCGGCGCCTCGTACGAAGAGATCAGCCTGATCTATCGGCTGACGCAAAACCTGAAGCTCTCCGACTCGCGCGAGACGCTGGCTCAACTCGCGCTCGAGTGGTTGGCCGAGGTCGTGCGTACCGAAGGGGCCGTGGTTCAGTTCGACTGTCCGGTCACGCCGCGCGATATCCCCGGCTGCACCGCCCCGCCCACACATCACCGCGTCGGCGCGTGTCCGCTCGATGAAACCGAGTTGGGCGAGCTGTTCCGGATGTACGAGCAGGACGCGCGGCATCGTCCGGTGGTCGTGAATCAAGCCGTGACGCGTGATCCGGCGTGGCGCTTCCCGACCGTGCGCGAGTTGGTCATTGTGCCGATCAGCGAGGGAAGCCGCGTCTATGGTTGGCTGGCGATTTTCAATCATCCGCTGGGGCAAGAGTTCGGCACCAGCGAAGCGAGCTTGCTGAGTTCCATCGGTACGATCATCGGCATTCACGCGGCCAACGCCGATCTGTATCGCGAACAGTCCGAGCTGCTCGCCGACGTCGTCCGAGCCATGTCGTCGGCCATCGACGCCAAGGACCCGTACACGCGTGGTCACAGCGATCGCGTCGCCCGGGTCGCGGTGCGACTGGCTCGACAGTTGGGCTGCGACGATGAAACGGCCAAGGTGATCTATCTCTCCGGGTTGTTGCATGACATCGGCAAGATCGGCATCAACGACGACGTGCTGCGTAAGCCAGGCCGGTTGACCGAGCCCGAGTTCGAGCACGTGAAGACCCACGTCACGATCGGTTACAAGATTCTCAAAGACTTGCGCAAGATGCAGCACATGCTGCCCGTCGTGCTGCACCATCACGAATCGTGGGACGGCAACGGCTATCCGCACGGTCTCAAAGGGGACGACATTCCGTATCTGGCGCGAATCGTGGCGGTGGCGGACTCGTACGATGCGATGACCAGCGACCGACCGTATCGTCGCGGCCTCGAGATTGAACGCGTGGACGCCATTCTCCGCAAAGGGGCCGGCCAACAGTGGGACGCGCGTGTGGTCGAGGCGTACTTCGCCTGTCGACAAGAGATTGCCGAGATCGTCAATCGCGGCGTCGACGACAACGAACTCGCTCAGCTACAATGGTCGTAAGATTACGATCTGAGTGAGCTGCGTGAGTTGAACGTCCCATGGCTCGTGAAGAAAGCGACCGCGAGGATCTGCTGGCCGAGGCGACGGCGCTCGTCGAACGGGCAGAGTTGCTCACGCTCAACGATGGCATTGCCGTGGTAGCCGGCTTTCGCCGCGATGGCGCGATCAGCTTCTACTTTGGGGCCGACCCGGTCTATCAATTCAACGCCCGGAACGAACTCCGCCGCGCGTTTCGCCAAGGGCGACTCATCAAAGCGGAACAGGGCCGGTTGGTGGCGTTGACTCGCGAGCGGACCGAGACCGAGTCGCAACTCGTGCGTCATGAGCTGTCGCGCAGCGAGACGCGCACGCTACTCGCCGAGTTGGATAGTCACTTGAGCGAGCTGGCCCAACGAGTTCGCGAGCGGCGGTTTCAACTCGTCGGTCAAGTGCCGCCAGACGTCGACGTGGTCGGTCGCATCGAACGCTGGCTCGACAGTCGCGGCGACACGACGATTGCCGCTTCACCGCGCGTCGGTTAATGCGACGCAACGCCAGGATGGCACTCGTTGCGGACAGTGGTGATCGCCTACAATCGAGTTGGCGGCGAGCCCGCAGACATCGTCCGAACTCAACCCTGCCAACCCGCGAATCATGCTGCCACGTTACGACGGCACTCAGTCTTACGAGTGGAACTACACGCACGCCCCCGCGCCGCTTGGGGTCGATGTGCCACCGCTTGCCGGGCAATACGAGTTTCTCGGCCGGCCGGTCGGCTCGCCGCTGGGTGTCGCCGCGGGGCCGTTGCTCAATGGCGCGTGGCTGTTGTACTACGCCGGACTCGGCTTCGATGTGCTGACCTACAAGACGGTCCGCACTCGTGCGCGCGATTGTTACCCGTTGCCGAATGTGTTGCCGGTGGCGGTCGAGCAAGTCTCGGGCAGCGAGCCGCATGTGCCGCGGGCTTCGGCGATGAACGGCACTTGGGCCGTGTCGTTTGGCATGCCGTCGATGCCGCCCGAGGTGTGGAAAGCCGACGTGCGGCAGACCCGCGAGTTGCTGGCGAAGGATAAGCTGCTGAGCGTGTCGGTGGTTGCGACCGAACAGCCGGGCTGGACGATCACCGAGTTGGCCGACGACTATGCGCTGGCCGCGCGGTGGGCGGTTGAGAGCGGCGCCGATTGCGTCGAGGCGAACTTTTCGTGTCCGAACGTGTGCAGCAGCGACGGTCAGTTGTATCAACACCCGGGCGACGCGGCTCGCTGTGCCGAGGCGATTCGCGCGGCGATCGGTGATGTGCCGCTGATCATCAAGGTCGGACATCAGGTCGACGAAGCCGCGGCCTTGGCAATGATCGACGCACTGGCACCGAGTTGCACCGCGCTGTCGATGACCAATAGCGTAGCGCTACCGGTGGCCGACGAGAATGGCGAACTGCTCTTTGGCGGACAGCGACGCGGGATTTGCGGCCGCGGCATTCGCGAAGCCTCGATCGCCCAGACCGCGTTGATGCACGAACTCATTCGCCGTCGCGGATACAAGCTGCGCTTGATCGGCGTCGGCGGCGCGTTCGACGCCACCGACGTGCGACGGTATCTCGCGGCCGGTGCCGAGGCCGTGCATCTCGCCACGGCGGTGATGATCGAGCCCGACGTGGCGATTGGCATTCGTCGCGCCTGGTCGAATGCGTGAGGGAAATTATATCCGACGCTCAATTCGAGCCGATAAAGATATTCGGCCGCGCCATCTTAATATTAGCAATTGCGGTGCTCGTGATTCTGGTTCGGCCGACGTAGAGCGAGCTAAGCCGAGGTAATCGCGACAAAGCCGGAGCACAGGCATCGCTGACATTGCAGCCAATGATATTGAGTACGTTAAGTGACTGAATCGAGGCGAGCTTGATCACCGCCGCATCTGTTAGGCCTGTATCCGTGACATACAAGCTTGTAAGCGGAAATTGCACGAGTGTGTCGGCAACGGCATCCGTGATTCGGCAACGCGCGAGATGCAAGCCATTCAGGTCGCGACATGACCGCAGCAACGCAACGCCAGCGTTTGAAATCGCAGTATCATCCAAGTAGAGATAGTCGAGATCCGACAGGCCTTGCAGATGTACCATCCCCGCGTCAGTCACTTGGGTCCTGTTAAGGTACAAAGAACTTAAGCGACTCATGGCGCGGAAACTGCTCAATCCTCGATCCGTTACTTGTGTGCCCGATAGATTCAACGAGTTAAGTTGGACTAGCTTCGCAATATCGGCACATTCGGCATCGCCAACTTGCGTTCCTTCAATGGATAAGTAGGAAAGTGGACAGGAAGTCAGATGTCGGATCAGTTGTTTTACGTTCGGGGTGCCATATAAGTACAACCGCGTGAGTTGGCGATTGTTTGCTAATGGCGCAAATGCCGCTTCGGACAATTGTCGCCCATCTACCACCGACAGATCCTGTAAGTTAGGCATTGAAGTTATCGCCCGAATACTTTGGTCGGTGAGATCGAAATTGTTGTAAATCGAGATTTGGGTCAACCAAGTGAACTGACTTAGAAACCGCAGGTCTTGTTCGGAAGCCGAATCGCTATTATTGAGGTTTACGCCTGTGATCTCGTAAGGCACCTGAGGTAGATCGGTAGCCCGCATCACATAGCGTGTACTAGTGGAATTGCCGTTTGAATACCTTAAACGGATCGTTCCTCGTCGCTGCCAAACCCACTCGCAAAGCTGTTGATAAGTTTCCGGTGAGGGAACGGCTAACGCGGCGCCGTTAGCACCTGTTTTGCCCGGAACCGTCTTCGTCGGCGTTTTGGGCGTGGTCGTGGCGACTGTCGCGAGACCGGTATCTGCACCCACGCGCAAATAGGGCTTAGGATCGCTAATCAACATATTCCCCGGGAGTCGACCGACAATGTCGCAAGCGAGTCGAACGCCCAAGGTCGCGTAGGGTGATATGCCACTTTGCGAGATTCGCGAAGCTGATCGCATGTTGATGGGATTCGAGCTGTAGCTGCCACCGCGGCAGACATAGCGCACAATGCTCGAAGTTCCGCTATAAGTCGGTGGTCCCTGGGGGTCGGTCACCGTCGCGGTCGTAAACGGAGTATCTACGTAAAAGTCATTCACGAACTCCTCGACGTTCCCACATGTGTCGTATATCCCCCAAGCGTTGGGACGCTTCGAGCAAACGGGCGATATGCTGCCCATCCCGGCGTAGTCACGAAGGGCCGACACATCGTCGCCCCAATGATATGCGGTCTTGGAACCAGCCCGGGCCGCGTACTCCCACTCGGCTTCGGTCGGGAACCGGAATCGCAAATACTTACCATGAGGACCTTGGTTGATCGTCCGCAGGAAGTTTTCAATGAAAGTTCGTTCGATGGAACTGACGGGGAGGTCGGGATCGTTCATGCGAAACGTTGACGCCGTTCCCATGACGCTTTGATATTGTGCCTGGGTCAACTCGGACACGCCGATGAAAAATGGTTTCGTCAGAATCACGCGATGCTGAACCTCGCCCAGAAATCGGTTAGGCTCGCTTTCGGGTGAACCCATCATGAATGACCCGGCGGGAATCAATCGCAGGACGATCGACGTTGTGGAAGAGACCGGCACACGTACATAAGTCCCCTTATCCTTGACGGAGCCCCCGCCACCCATGCCGGCCACCGCGGCTTTGGCCTCGGCGACGCGCTTGTCGATCTTGGCTTTGTTCAAACCGTCCAACCCCGCGAGCGATTTCTCGTACCAATATAGCGCCCCGAACTGAAACTCTTTCTTCGCCGTGCCGGTTGCCTTCTCGACTTTCGCCCACCACGCATCGCCGAGTGCCAACTTGGCATCATTGGTCGTGGGTGCTTTGAGCGTCAGCTCGGCGAGCTCTTTCAAGGCGTCATCGGAACCTTTGGCCAAGTGCTGCGGGCCTTTCTCCCAGTCGTTGTCGGTGAACAACAAGTACCGCCCCAGGGCGAGGTTCGCGGCTGGATCGTCGGCGTTATCGGCGAGCACCTTACGGGCTTTCTCGACGATTTCCCAGGTTTTCTTTTCTTCCTCTAACTCCTTGCTCCGCTCGACGGCCATCTTCAGAGCGGGAGGATCCGACGCCTTGCGCACCGACGCCAACGTGGCTTTCATCAGCCGGTCGGCCGTGGCGAACTGACCTTCGCGCACTGCCTCGTCAACCTTGGGCAGCAGATTCGCGGCCAGTAATTTATTGACCGGCAAGGTCAAGGCCTTCTTCTGAGCCGTCTCGATGCCGGTTACCAACCAAGCGAGCGACTCGAGCTTGAAATTGGCTGCGGCCAAGGCGGTGACACTTTGCAGCACGCCAAAGTCGCCGCCGTCGCTCGCCAAGTCGCGGGCCTCGCACAGCATGGCGAATTGCTCCGCGTCGGCCGATTTAGTCTTCGTCGCTTGTTCGTACAGCTTGCGCGCCAAGGCGACCCGCTCGTCAGGCTTCTTGGCCTTGGTATAGTCGTCTTTAAAGATGTCGTTGCGGATGAGTTTGAGCGCCGCGTCCACTGCAATTTGATCGGGCATCGCGACGCGTGTGTCGACCACTTCGGTCGGAATCATCGCCTCGACGGGAGCACTGACCGGCGGCGTCGGCGTCGCAGGTGTGATCGTCGCTGGGGTCGTGGGTGCTGTGGTCGATGTAGCAGGTGGCGTGGTTGTCGTCGACGTTGTCGAGGGCGAAGTTCCCGGCGTCATGGTGGACGGGGTGCCGGGCGTGTTGGACGGAGTGGTATTCGGCGTGAGCGGCGTCGGCGTGGGCGTCGTGGAGTTCCGGTTGTTCACCGGCAGCGGAATCGGCGAGACGTACACAGGCATCGGTGTCGCTGGCGGCGTGTTTGTCGCCGCGGGAGTAACCGCCGGAGTCGTAGTCCCTGTCGCGTTACTTGTCTCGGTCGGGTTGCCCGTCTGCGGCGTGTCATTCGGGGGCGTCGTGCCAATTTTGCCAGCCGACTCTTTCATCGCTGGGCTCGTCTGGCCTACCAACTCGACGAGCGCGCGCGGATCGACGCCTTTGGTGGCGGGCTCGGTCGGGCTGGAATCGGTAGCCGTGGTCTCGGTCGAGTTCTCGGCAACCGTTGCCTCGGGCTGGTTCATCTGCGTGAAGTAATACGCCCCGGCACCGCCGAGAATCACGATGACCGCAGCAGCCGCGGCGACGAGCAACCCACTGCGACGACGCGGTCGCTGAGTGATCGAGCCCGAGACCGGCGTGCCACCCAGGTTGAACGTCACCGACGAACTTGAGTCATCCTCGATCGGCGCAAGCGTCAAGGGACGCGCCACGATCGGACCGCTGGCCAGCTCGCCCGACAGGCATTGATCGAGATCGTTGGCCAACTCGGTCATGGTTTGATAACGATCGGCGGGCTTCTTGGCGAGCATCTTTCGCAACACATGATCGACTGCCGGCGGCACCGGTGTCGTCGGTGAACCGAGCGACGGAATCGGCTGCTCGCGATGGGCCAAGATCTTCTCGACCATCGACTCGCCGTCGAACGGAATCTTGCCGGTCACGAGCCGATAGAACGTGCAACCCAGGCTATACACATCGGCTCGGGCGTCGGCCAACCGCGTGTTCACAGCCTGTTCCGGCGCCATGTAGTCGACCGTCCCCATGACTTGGCCGGTCTGCGTGAGCCCCTCGGCCGCTTGAGCCGTGGCGAGCGACGCGGGATCGTTCAGCCGCGCCAGCCCCATGTCGAGAATCTTGATCTGGCCATCCTTGGTATAGATGAGATTGCCCGGCTTGATGTCGCGGTGAATCACGCCATGCTCGTGAGCATGGGCCAGAGCGCGGGCTGCTTGTGCGACCACCTGCACGGCCTGATCGAGCGGCAACGGCCCTTGCTTCTTGATGTAAGCCGAGAGGTCAGTCCCTTCGACATACTCCATGACATAGTAATGCTGACCATCGCCTTGACCAATTTCCAATGCGCGCACGATCCCCGGGTGATTGAGCCGGGCGGCGGTTTGGGCCTCGCGATGAAAACGTTCGACCGAGTCGGCCGAGCGCACCGCTGAAGATGCCAGCACCTTGATCGCGACGATCGTGCCTTGCTCGCGATGCTGACCTTTGAAGACCGTGCCCATGCCGCCTGCACCGAGCCGATCGAGAATGATGTACTGACCGATGACCAACCCGCGCGGTTTGCATTGATAGGCCGCGGCTGCTTGAAAGCGCGTCAGCTTATTGAGCTGCACCAACTCTTTGGCCAGCGCCCCGGCATCTTCCCCATGACGCGACTCGGGCCAGCGGGTCATGACCTCGGCCAAATCCGCGTCCGACATCAGCGGCACTTGCTTGATGATCGCCAGAAACTGGCGCACGGTTGCATTCGTAGCGCCGCCGGAGTTGCCTGCGACAGACATCGCCCACCCTACCTGTGTTGAGAATAAGAACCCGATCCCCACGCTGACAGCGAGCCCGCTCCGTCGCGTCTGAAGCCAACTCGACACGCCTGAACACCGGCTCGCTGGCTAGGAAGCACCCCCTAATGTAACTGAATGCAAGTTGGATTCAATCACATTTCTGGCCAAAGTTGGCTGCCTGTGTTGATATCACGCGGGAAAAACTCAATTTCCAACACGGATTGGTCTTGTTCGACCCGGCGACTTGCAGTATTCCACGCCCCTCTCTTCTTCTGAACCTTTATCACTACGGCGACTCTCCGCGCAGGCGGTCTCACGGGTCGTGCGCCGGTCTCATCCGGAGCGCGAGACGCGAGGCGATCGTGCTCTGCTGGCTAGTCGCGTGTCATGGAGCGTTGGTCTATGCGTAGGGCGTGGGGTAACACGATGGTGATCGCCGCGATGTTGTTGGCGCCGGGCTGCGCGAGCATCAAGAAGTCAGACACCGCGCGGACCGGCCTCGAACAATTGCTCGTTTCAAGTGCGATCGATCGTTCATTGAACAAGATCGATTGGTCACCCATTCGCGGCGCGCCCGTGTTTGTCGAGACCAAGTATCTCGACTGCGTCGACAAGAACTACGTCATCATCGGTGTCCATCAACGCTTGCTGGCCAACAACTGCACGATCGTCGACAAGGCCGAAGACTCGGCCGTGACGCTCGAGATCGGCGCGGGGGCGGTCGGCACGGATCGCCAAGATACGTTCCTCGGCATTCCCGAAATCTCGATGCCTTCGTCGCAGGTCGCCTTGCCGCGAATGGCGATCTTCACACGCGAGAAGAGCAACGGCACCGCCAAACTCGCGGTCATCGCTTACGACACCAAGAGCAAACGGCCCGTGATCAACTCGGGCACGAGCTTGGCTCGATCGGATCACAAGGATTGGAGTTTGCTCGGCGCCGGTCCGGTGATCTCGGGCAGCGTGCCGACCGAAGTTTACGCACAAACCGGCGAGTCCGATTCCGTTCTCACCGCGCCGTCGGCGATTGCCTCGAAGGCGAAGCTCACGCGCTAACCTACTTACACGTGTTCTCAGGATTCTCTCGGCTGGCAACAGCATGAGGTCAAACATGCGATACGGATGGCTGACAATCGTGATCGTGGCCCTGGTGGTCATGAACGGTGCCTCGAAGGTCGATGCTCAAGCGACCAACTCGGGTCAACGGCTGAAATTCACGCCGCCGCGCACGGCGAGTGCGCCGGAGTTGCGACCCGCGGCGAACGCTCAGCCGTTGAGCGCTCCACCCGCGGCCGCGCCGACCGGTCAAGCCGCGCCGCCCACGGCGGGCTCGTCGAGCCTGATGTTCCGCAACTCGCGACCGAGTTCTGCCTGGAACGAATCGAGCGCCCCGCGTCAGAGCGACGTGCCGGCCCAATTCGCGCCGCCGCCGGATGTTGTCGAGGTTGATGAAACCACTCCGGCCGAAGAACCGCTCGCCGCGGCGGAACCAGTTGCCCCGGCAAAGAAGAAAGCTCCGGCCAAACGGCCCGTCGCACCGCCCGCCGAGTTGGCCGATGACGAGGGTGAAGAACCTGGCGTGTCGATGGAGTTCACGCGCCCGGCCTCGACCGCGCAGCGCCGCGCGACCGTCAATCGCGATCCACGCGTGGCTCAAGCGGTGAATCGCTCGCCGTACGGTCGTGCTGCCAACGCGCGTCAAACCGCCGCCCAAGTCGATGTGCCGGGCGAGGTCGACGGCCCGGCGCTGATGCCGCAGCCCGATCCGATTTCGAGCGGCGATTGGATTCAACCCGAGTACAGCGAGAATGATTGGATCGGACCGAGCCAGCCGCAACGTGGTTACTCGGGCCCGAGCCGCTATCGCGAAATGCTCTGGGTGCGTGCCGACTACATTTCGGGTTGGACGAACGGCATGTCGCTGCCGCCGCTCGTGACGACCAGTCCCGACGGCACGCCGCGCAACATTCCCTTTGCCATCGCCAATGTCGCCAACAACGCGCTGGTCAACGGCAATGTCGTCGACTTCAAACGTGTGCCGGTCGCCGGTGTGCTGGGTTACCCGAACACCACGGTCCTCTTCGGTGGTCGCCGGGTCAACAGCGGCTATCGTCCCGGCGGACGGATCACGCTCGGCGGTTGGCTCACGTGCAGTCGCATGTTGGGAATCGAAGGCGACTATCTCGGCTTAGCCGACGAGTCGACACGCTTCCGAGCGGCGGGCACCAACGGCACACCGATCATCATGCGGCCGTTCTTCAACACCGATGTGAATGTCAATCTGCCCGACGCCGAAGTCGTCAACTTTCCGCCCACGAATCAGCCGGGTCTCGAAGGCCAAGTCACGATCGACACGCTCAGCCGCGTGCAGACCGGCGGCATTCGCTTCCTGCTCAACTGGGGCTGCGACGATGGTTGCCCCGACTTCGAGGGCCTCTGTGGTCAACCGGTCTGGATCGATTGCAATCTGCTGCTTGGCTATCGTTGGGCCCGACTCGACGAAGGCGTCTGGATTCAAGAGAACCTGCGGGTCTTTGCCGATGGTGCTGACTTGAACGCCCAAGGTTTGGTCGGCACGACGATCAACGTGTTCGATTCGTTCCGCACGACGAACCAGTTCCACGGTGCCGACATTGGTTACACGACCAAGCTCACGCACGGTCGCTGGACATTCGATCTGCTCTCGAAGATTGCGTTAGGTAACACGCAATCGATTCAAACGATCGAAGGTCAAACCGTGGTCACGCCGGTGCCGCCGGGCGCCGTGCAAACGATCGAGAACACCGGCCTGTTGGCCCAACGCTCGAACGTCGGTCGGCACACGTCGAACAAGTTCTCGACGATTCCCGAGACCGGTTTGACGATCGGCTATCACCTCACGCCGCGCCTGAGGGTCCATGCCGGCTACTCGTTGATCTACTGGAGCAACGTCCTCCGCGGCGGCGACCAGATCGATCTGAGCGTCAACGGCCAGTACCTCAACGGCAACGCCAACATCCAAGGTCAGAACCGGCCGATCTACGATCCGAACTACGGTCACCTGTACGTCCACGCGATCAACACCGGCATCGAAGCCAAGTTCTAGAACGGTCCCGCGTGACGGTCGTCCCGTCAATGTCGAGCCACGTGATATATGTCGAAGCTCGCTTGCGGTTTCGCGCCTAGCCTCACGCGTTGAGCTTCGTCAAACCAACTGGATGACTCGCGAACCGCTGCGGATGCAGCAAGTGCGCGAGCAACTCGAGACTCTCGACCATCCGTGGCCCGGAACGATTGAAATAGGCGTTGCCGTCGACGGCGTACACTCGATCGTCACGCACCGCACGTAACTCGTGCCAGCCGGGAAACGCGGTTAGCCGCTGAGCTTCGAGCACCGTCCGTGGCAAATCAAAGCCACAGGGCATGACCACGATCGCTTGCGGATCAAACGCCACGACATCGGCCCAGGCCGTGTAGCCGCTATGTTCGCCAGCTCGTGCGAAGGGCTGCGTTCCGCCGGCGATTTCGATCAACTCGGGCATCCAGTTACCGGCACACATCACCGGCTCGATCCACTCGATGCACGCCACGCGCAATCGTTCGTGAGGCGCAAGTCCCGCGGTCGTGGCCCGGACGGCTTCAACTCGTGCGGTCAACTCGGCGACCCAGCGGCGACCGGCGGAAGCGTGTCCCACCGCGGCAGCGACGCGTTCAATATCGGCCAGCACCTCGCCGAGTGTGCCGGGATTGAGCGACACGATCGAGGTCGTTTTCAACGCGGGCTGTTGCGCGACCAAGTCGACCACATCGGCATACCGGATCGCGCACACGTCGCATTGGGCCTGAGTGACGATCACCTCCGGCTGCAAGCGGCAGAGCAGCTCGCCATCGATTTCGTAGAGCGGCAAGCCCGCGGCGAGGCGTGATTTCACCTGCTCATCGATCGCCGCGCTCGCGGCATTACTATCGATATGCGATCGTGTGGCGCGAGGTTTCGCGGCGCACTCGGGCGGATAGTCGCACTCATGACTCACGGCCACGACTTGCTCGCCCAGGCCGAGGCCATAGAGCATCTCCGTCGCACTCGACAACAGCGAAGCAATCCGCACGATCGGTTCCTCGATAGTATCCATCACGCTCCGCGTGATGTGCGATTGAAAACAATTTGCTACGCCGAACGACCTCCACCGCGACCACCGGTCGCGGCTTTAGGAGCATCATGCGGAGCGGGATGGATACGATGCTTACTCTTTCGTCTTGAGCGCTTCGAGCCAATCCATCGTAAAGATCGAACGCTGCACAACGAGATGAGCTGCGACGCCAAACAACGTTCCCACGATCACCACCGCCACACACACGCCGGTCGGATTCACCAGCGGAATGCGGAACATCTCGGTGTCGTACGCCGCCGTGACAGCCACGTTCAGACCGTAACCCAAGGGTAAACCGGCGAGCGTGCCGACCAAATTCGTCAGCAAACTTTCGCGCGCGAACAGACCGCCGATCTGCCACTCGTTGTAACCCAACACACGCAAGGTAGCCACCTCACGCTGTCGCTCGGCCAAACTGATCAGCGACGAATTCAGCACTGTACCGAAAAAAATCACGCCGGCGAATCCGACCAGTAGATAGATGAACACGCGCTGGTTCTTCACGAGCGTTTCGCGCACGTTGTAGATCGTGTCGGCGCGGGCGGTGACGGCCTGCAAAGTCGGCATCTGCTTTAGCTCGCGGTACAAAGCCTCACGCACCTCGGGCTCGTGTCTCACGGCCAACTGCGCGCCATTCATTGCGAACTCTTCACCGACCAGACCGCTGAGATAACCGATCTCGGCATACGCGACGAGCCCCAAGTAGCTGTCGCTGATCGACGTGATCCGCACCTGAAACGGATGCCGCAGACCTTTGGTCGGAATGATCGTCAGCGTGTCCCCCGCAGTGACATGCAGCAACTCGGCAAGCTTACTGCTCATCATCAAGCCCGAGGCTGGTATCCGTAGCGGCTCGCCTTCTTTGTTGCGCGGCCGAGTCAGCCGCGGATGCTCGATCAACCCCGTGATGCCGCTCTTGCGCGAATAGGGGCCATTGACCATCGTGCAGGCGACATCGAACATCGGCTCGGCGTAGTCGACCCCCGGCAGTTGCCGCAGTTCGTTCAAGGTATCGAAGCCGCGATCGTCTTTGAGCACGAGATCGATATCGCTGCGCTGCACGAGTTCGAACTGAAAGTCGACCATGTGCACGATCGCCTCGGCCAGCATGAGCGCGTCGACCGCCACACACGCGCCCATTGCGGCGGCAAAGATCCCCGCGCCGGTGCGTAGTCGATTGCGAAAGATGTTCCGCAGCGTCATGCGCCAACCGAACGACAATCGCGACCAAAACCAGCGCAGTCGCTCGAGGATAATCGCTCCACCCTGAGCCGGCGGTTTGGCCCGCATCGCCTCGGCCGGCTCGAGCCGCATCACGACGCGAGCGCCGTTGAAGCTGCCGAGAATGCCGCAGCAGAGACTGATCAACACCGCCTCGGCGATCACGTCGGGATAGATGCCCGAGACGAGATTAGGGAACTGATAGAACAACAGATACAGCGACGTCATGCCGGTCGAGATCCAGTAGCCGAGACCGCTGCCGATCGTGCCGCCGATCGCTCCGATACAAAGCCCGAACTTGAGGAAGTGCAAAAAGATTTGCCAGTTGTTGTAGCCGAGCGCTTTCAACGTGCCGACGACGACCCGTTGCTGTTCGGCGAGTCGCGTCATGAGCACGTTCAACACGAGCGAGGCGACCACCAAGAAGATCGTGGGATTAATCACACCAAAGGCCCGCAAGCCTTGGATCTCGTTGTCGATGAACCGATGCGACGCCTGATCGCGGAGCGGATAGCTGTTGAAGACGCCGTAGCTGTCGAGCAAGGTCTCGGCGCGGCGAATCACTTCTTGCGGCTTGGCACGCACGTCGGGCGACAACACACCGACGACCTGATTCGCCGCCCCGCGGAAGTCGAAGATCTCTTCGGCAAACGTCTGCTTCAGATAAAACACGCCGAACCGTTTCGGGTCGGGCACCATCGTGCCGGGTCCGAGCAAATAGCAAAACTCGCTCGAAATCGCGGTCCCCACGATGTACAGCTCTTGCCGCTGGTTGTTGAGCAGCAAGTGAATGTACATCCCCGGATGCAGGCCATGCCGCCGAGCGAACGCGTCGTTGACGATCACTTCGTTGTCGCGGCGATCGCTGAAGTACCCGCCGCGCTTGAGCAGAATGTCGTTGATGGTGTGCCGACGCTCGTTGGGCAGTGACAGGACCAAGCCGTTGAGCGGCTCGACGGTTCGTTCAATATCGACGGTCGCGGCGAACGAGATTCGCGGCCGGATCTCGACGACCCCGGGGATCTCTTTGAGCGCTTCGAGATCGGCGACCGGGACCTTCTTGAGTTCCAGCGTGAAGTCGGCCATCCGGCACTCGTTGTAGTAGTGCCGCTGAGCGATCGTCAGATTGCGATAGGCCGAGTTGAGCGCCACATACGCGGCGATGCCGATGGCCATGATGCTGGTGATCGCCAGGATCATCCCCACGCTGCCGAGCAGCTCGCGGCGCAATTTGCGATCGAGCACGCTCACCAGATGATCTCCTCGGGAGCTTTCGGGTGCGTGTTCTCGTGGACCTCGACAATTTCGCCCGATCGCAACCGCACGACGCGATCGGCGACCTCGGCAATGGCGGCGTTGTGCGTGATGATGAGCACGGTTTTGTTCAGCTTCTCGCGCACCTCGACGAGCAGCCGCAAGACTTTCTTGCCGGTCTCGAAGTCGAGCGCACCGGTGGGTTCGTCGCACAACATCAGTTCGGGATTCTTCGCGAGTGCGCGGGCAATGGCCACACGCTGCTGTTCACCGCCCGACATTTGCGAAGGGAAATGATCCATACGATCGGTCAGGCCGACCATCCCGAGCACGTCGTCGACATCGAGCGGATTGCGGCTGATCTCGGTCGAGACGAGCACGTTCTCGCGCGCGGTCAACGTCGGCACGAGGTTGTAGAACTGAAACACGAAGCCGATCGTCTCGCGGCGATAGCGAGTCAGCTCGCCGGTCGAGAAGCGGGTCATGTCCCGCTCGCGATACCATAGGGTTCCTTCGCTGGCGCGATCCATGCCGCCGATCAGATTGAGCATCGTGCTCTTGCCGGATCCGCTGGGACCGAGGATCGCGAGAATCTCACCTTCGTAGATGTCGAGGTTCACGTGCTTGAGGACCCGCACGTCGACCTCGCCCATGTGATAGGTCTTGCCGATCTCGGCGAGCCGCAGCAGCGTGGGTCGGGACGAATGCTCGGCAGACGTGGGATGGGCCATGAGGTACCAAGCGATTGCGGCTGCGCGGGGTGGTGCGTCGTGATGCGAATAGGAGCCGTGAGTCGAGGCCGTGAGCCCCGTGCCCCGATACTCTTTTGTAGTCACCGACCCCCGCGCGGGCAATGAGCACGCTTGCCACTCGGTTCGGGGAGTGACATGGTCGACGAGTTGCTCAAGGTGTGTCTTCCGTAGGACTGGAGACCCGTCCTACGGAAGACCGACGCTCTGGCCGGGAGTTCGTCGCAACTCGCGGAGGTTCGACAAGTGCGGTAAACTCGCCGATACATCAAAACACGCTTTCTTATGGTGAGTCGCCCATTTCATGCCTCGCTTCGATCAGCAGCAGATTCTTGTCACCGGCGGCACGAGCGGCATCGGCGAGGCGATCGCGCGAGGCTTTGCGACTGCCGGCGCCACCGTCGTGGCGACGGGCGTAACGACCGGTGAAGTGCAAGCCGCCACGGCTCAGTGGTCGGCCGCGGGACTCAAGACGATCACGGCTCGTCAGCTCGATGTGACCGACGAGGCCAGTATTGCCGCGCTCGTGAGTGAGTTCGCACGACTCGATGGACTCGTGCAGTGTGCGGGGATCATCGTGCGCGGCGGGGGCGAGTTCACGGTAGAGAATTTTGAGCGCGTGCTGGATATCAATCTCACCGGTGCGATGCGTGTGGCGACCGCTTGTCGACCGCTGCTGGCCGAGCGCGGCGGGGCGATCGTGAATCTGGCGTCGATGCTGAGTTTCTTCGGCAGCGGTTTCGTGCCGGCCTACAGCGCCAGCAAAGGAGGCATCAGTCAGCTCACCAAATCGCTCGCGATCGCCTGGGCCCCGCAGAACATCCGTGTGAACGCGATCGCCCCGGGCTGGATCGTCACGCCGCTGACGCAACCGCTCGTCGACGATGTCGGCCGTCGCCAAGCGATCATCGATCGCACACCGCTCGGGCGTTGGGGCGAGCCGGAAGATGTGGTCGGGGCGGTGCAGTTTCTGTGCTCGCCCGCGGCGCGGTTTATTACCGGCGTGGTGCTGCCGGTCGACGGTGGGTATTCGATCGTGTGAGCCTTCAAGTTCCGTTGTGATCGTGATGCCTCATCCATTCACGCGTGACTTGTGCCGGGTTATCATGAGCAACTCAACTTTCCAAGGATTCATGTGACGGCTATGGCATCGCGCATCTTGATCGTCGGCGGCGGTTCGATTGGCGAACGGCATCTGCGTTGTTTTCAGCAGATCGGCGCGCAGGTGGCGCTGTGCGAAACCCTCGAATCGCGTCGCAAGGATGTCGCGGGCCGCTATTTGTGCGAGTCGTTTAGCACGGTCGAAGACGCAGCGCGGCACGCTTGGGATGCGGCGGTGATCTGCACCCCGGCCCATCTGCATGTGCCGCACGCTGTCACGCTCGCGCCGCAGACGCAGGCGATGTTGATCGAAAAGCCGTTGGCGACACAAGACACAGATATCCCGCGGTTGATCGCAGCGACACGCGGCAAGCCGGTGATGATCGCTTACGTGTTTCGGTCGCATCCGGCAGTCCACGAACTGCGGCGACAATTGCGAGACGAAACGCTCGGGCCCCTTCATCAGATCACGGTTCTCGGCGGTCAGCATTTCCCCACGTTTCGACCGGCGTATCGCGAGATTTATTACGCCAAGCATGAGACCGGCGGCGGTTGCATTCAAGACGCGGCCACGCACATGATCGATCTCGTGTCGTACCTCGCGGGCCGATTCGATTGGGTCTTTTGCGACGCCGCGCATCAAGAGCTTGCTGGGGTCGAAGTCGAGGACACGGTCAACGCTCTCGGTCGGCTTAACGGCAATCGCGTGTTGTTCTCGTTGGCCGAGAATCAGTTCATGGCGGGGAACGAGTTGCAGATTCATGCCCATTGTGCCCGGGGGAGTTTGCAGTTGAAGCTGCCCGATCACACCTGGGGCATCTTGCGGCACGGCGATTCGCAATGGCAGATGCATGGCCCGATGATCCATGAGCGCGACGATCTCTTCCGTCGCCAAGCGCGGCTGTTTCTCGACGTGTGCGCCGGTCGCGTCGAGAACCCCTCTCCGCTCGAAGACGCGCGGCACACGTTGCAAGTGAACCTCGCGCTGCTGCGCTCCTGGCGTGAACAACGGATTGTGCGTTTGACCTAGTTTCTTCTGCACCAACCACTAACCACCAATCACTAACCACTCTTCCCCACCCATGCCTCACTTCCAACGTGCGATCGTGATCGTACTCGACGGCGTCGGCTGTGGCGAGCTGCCCGATGCGGCCGACTACGGCGATGTCGGCTCGAATACCCTCGGGCATGTCGCGGCTCAGCACGCCGATTTGCGGTTGCCGCAGCTCGCTCGTTGGGGGCTCGGGCATTTGACGCCGCTCGCGCAAGTGCCGCCGCTTGCCGCCAGCGAGTGCATCGCCAGCTTCGGCAAATGCCGCGAGTTGTCGGTGGGTAAGGACACGACGAGCGGACACTGGGAGATGTCGGGCGTCGTGGTCGCGAAGCCTTTTGCCACTTTTCCCGATGGGTTTCCGGCCGAGATCGTCGAGCGTTGGGTGCGTGAGTGCGGCCTGCCCGGCGTGCTGGGCAACTGCGCCGCCTCGGGGACCGAGATCATCACGCAATTGGGCGAAGAGCATCTCACGACCGGCAAGCCGATTCTGTACACGTCGGCCGACAGCGTCTGGCAGATCGCCGCGCACGAAGAACGCTTCGGACTCGATCGCTTGTATCAGATCTGTGAACGAGCGCGGGTGATTTGCGACGAGCTGCAAATGTCGCGGGTGATTGCCCGCCCGTTTGTCGGCACGAATCGTGCGGACTTCAAGCGTACGCATCATCGCAAAGACTATTCGCAGACGCCGTTCTCGATCACGATGATGGAGCCGGTGATCGACGCGGGCCTGCCGACCGTGGGCATTGGCAAGATCTACAACATCTTCAATGGTCGCGGCATTCAGCACTCGCACGACACGCACGACAATGGCGACGGCATGCAGACCTTGCGGCGCGTGCTGGACGAGGTTCCCCGCGGGCTGATTTTTGTCAACCTCGTCGATTTCGACATGATCTACGGTCATCGCCGCGACGTGCCCGGTTTCGCTCGTGCGTTGATGGAGTTCGACGCCTTTCTGCCGAGCTTTGAGGCGAAGTTGAAACCAACCGACTTGGCGATCATCACGGCCGATCACGGCATCGATCCGACGTATCGCGGCACCGATCACACGCGTGAGCACACGCCGCTGTTGGTTTACGCTCCGGGTCGCAAGGCGGTGCCACTCGGCGTGCGGTCGACGTATGCTGACGTGGGCCAGACCGTCGATCACGCCCTCACGGGTAAGCCCAACTGTCTGCCGGTTGGCACGAGTGTGCTCGGCGAAATGGGAATGTGACATCGATGAAAAAATAGTATCCGTCACGCTCCGTCGTGACGCGGAAGTTCGGTTGACGTTCACATGTTCCAGAGATTGAGCGCAGAGTCTTCCCCAGCGCGCATCACGACGGAGCGTGATGGATACTATGAAAAATTTGTGCGTCGCAGCCCGAGCGGGGGTCAAGTGGTGTTCTTGGGTTGGGGGATGGAACAAAACAATTGACGAACCGTGATTCGTAGTCGGTCTCAGTCCCCCGACTGATCGTCGACTTGCTCACGGCTCCGCGGACAATCCACGACCCGGTCTCAGGCCGCGACGCACGGGATCACACTCTACGACTGACCGACGTTTTACTCCGGACACCTGATCCCGGTTCCGGACGTCGGAGCACGAACGCGAGTGAGTTGGAATACCCGACGGTGTGGCGATCGTGTCTCGCCGCACGTTGTTGTCGTCGCTGTCACTCGCGCTCAAGC